>NZ_BAAAVI010000076.1:0-1660 GCF_039534445.1 Streptosporangium fragile
CGTCAGCGGCTGACCCCCGCACCACCCGCGGGCCTCGCACCTCCTGAGGCCCGCGGGCACCCGGCCCGGTGAACACCCACCACCGGTCCCGCGGGCACCCGGCCATCGGACAGGATCCGCGCCATCACCGAACCGGGCCGCTCCCACCGCGGAACGGTCCGAGCCGCGATACGGAGCAGACGAGCGCGGAGAGCAGGACACCGGATCCCGCCCGGTCCACCGGACCGGGCGGGATCCGCCGTGCGGCCTCGTCCCTTCCGCCACACCGGATCGGCGTCCCCGCGCCATCGTGAGCCGGCTGACTGCGGGGCCGGAAAGCGCGGCGCCCCGCCGCCTGCGATCGGCGGCGGGGCGCGGATTCCACGGGTCAGCCCTTGTAGTTGAACACCTGGCGCAGCGTGTGCCGGATCTCCACCAGGTCCTTCTGGTCGGCCATCACCTGGTCGATCGGCTTGTACGCCTGCGGGTGCTCGTCCACCAGGGCGGCGGCCCGGTCCGCGTTCCAGGTGCGCCCGCGCATCGCCTCGGCGAGGGACGCGGCCGACAGTTCCTTCTTGGCCTTGGTGCGCGACATCCGGCGGCCCGCCCCGTGCGAGCAGGAGTTGTACGACAACGGGTTCCCGCGACCGCGCACGATGTACGAGCGGGTGCCCATGGAGCCGGGGATCACGCCCTCGTCACCCGTGTCGGCCTTGATGGCCCCCTTACGGGTGATCCACAGATCTTTGCCATCATGCGTCTCACGCTGCGTGAAGTTGTGGTGACAATTGATGGTCCGTACCCGGGTGCCCTTGCCGACGACGCGGAACAGGGCGTCGCTCAGCACCGCGTCCATCCGGGCGCGCGAGGCCATGGCGTAGCGCTGCGACCAGAGCATGTCCTCGATGTAGGCGGTGAACTCGGGCGTGTCCTGCACCAGGTAGGCGAGGTCCGGGTCCTCCAGGCCGACGGCCTGGTGCTTCATCATCTTCTTGGCGTCGACGATGTGCTTGGTCGCGAGCTGGTTGCCGATGCCGCGCGAGCCCGAGTGCAGCACCGTCCAGACCCGGTCGCGCTCGTCGAGGCAGACCTCGACGAAGTGGTTGCCGGAGCCGAGGGTGCCGAACTGGAGGGACACCTTCCTCTCCTGGTCGGAGGTCAGCTCGGTGTGCGGGCGGCCGAGGCCGCTCAGCGCGTGGTCCACGGCGGGGTCGTCGTGGCCCTTGCCGACGCCGGCGGGGATCCGCCTCTCCACCAGGGGCATGAGGGCGTCGAGGGTGTCGGGGAGGTCGGCGGCGGTGAGCGTCGTCTCGGTCGCGACCATGCCGCAGCCGATGTCGACGCCGACGGCGGCCGGGATGACGGCCCCTTCGGTGGGGATCACCGAGCCGACCGTCGCGCCGATGCCGACGTGGGCGTCCGGCATGAGAGCGACGTGGCCGGAGACGAATGGCAGGCGTGCGGCGCGTGCGGCCTGCTCGATCGTTCGCTCGTCGATCTCGCTGGCCCAGGACAGCAGGTTCGGCGCGGGCTGGTTCGGCATCGTGATCTCCTTCGGGTACGGGCTCCAGTCTGCCCACGTCCGCTGTGAGATCCCACTGATTTATCGGTTTGCGGGCCCGGCCTCCCGGCCTCCCGGCCTCCCGGCCTCCCGGCCTCCCGGCCTCCCGGCCTCCCGGCC
>NZ_BAAAVI010000076.1:1760-41818 GCF_039534445.1 Streptosporangium fragile
TCCGGCCGAGCCGGAACAAGGCCGATCCCGGCTCGGAGAGGGACCAACAGGAACACGGCCGATTATGTGGATTCAGGTGATCTATGGAGGAATCAATGGTTCAGTGACGATGTTGTGAGCGGATGAGGCCTTTGTTGGGCCGGGTGGGGGGCTGGCCGTAGGCTGGCCCCCTGTTCGGGTAGGCGACGGAGCGGGAGGCGACGCCCTGTGCTGCGGGATTCGTTCGGCCGTGTGGCGACTGATCTGCGGGTGTCCCTTACGGACCGCTGCAACCTGCGGTGTTCCTATTGCATGCCTCCCGAAGGGCTGGATTGGCTCCCCAAACCCGAGCTGCTGACCGCCGACGAGATCGTCCGCCTGGTGACCATCGCGGTGGAGCGGCTGGGCGTCACCGAGGTCCGCTACACCGGCGGTGAGCCCCTGCTCCGCCGCGAGCTCGTCGACATCGTGGCCCGCACCGCCGCGCTGCGCCCCACCCCGCAGGTCTCGCTGACCACCAACGGCATCGGGCTGAACCGCCTGGCCGCCCCCCTGGCCGCGGCCGGCCTGCACCGCGTCAACGTCTCCCTCGACACCCTCGACCGGGAGACGTTCGTCAGGCTCGCGCACCGCGACCGGCTGCCCGACGTGCTGGCGGGCCTGGCGGCGGCCGAGGCCGCCGGGCTGCGCCCGGTCAAGGTCAACACGGTGCTGATGCGCGGGGTCAACGAGCACGAGGCCGTGCCGCTGCTGCGCTACTGCCTCGACCATGGCTACGAGCTGCGGTTCATCGAGCAGATGCCGCTGGACGCCCAGCACGGCTGGCGCCGGGAGAACATGATCACGGCCGACGAGATCCTCGCCACGCTCCAGGCCGCCTTCGACCTCACCGAGGACGATCCGGTGGAACGCGGCAGCGCCCCGGCCGAGCTGTTCCTCGTCGACGGGGGACCGGCCAGGGTCGGCGTCATCGGGTCGGTCACCCGGCCCTTCTGCGGTGCCTGCGACCGGGTGCGGCTCACCGCCGACGGGCAGGTCCGCAACTGCCTGTTCGCCACCGACGAGTCCGACCTGAGGGCCGCGATGCGCTCGGGCGCGAGCGACGACGAGCTCGCCGAGCGCTGGCGGGCCGCGGTGCGGATCAAGAAGGCGGGGCACGGCATCGACGACCCGGCCTTCCTGCAGCCGTCCCGCCCGATGTCCGCCATCGGCGGATGATCCCGCGCCACGACGCCTGCATCCTGGCGGGCGGCCTCGCCCGCAGGCTCGGCGGCCGGGACAAACCCGGCCTGCGCGTCCTGGGCCGCCCCCTGGTGGAGTCGGTGGCCGCGGCCGTGCCCGGCGCGGAGAGGCTCATCGTGGTCGGGCCGCCCCGGCCGGGCCTGCCGGGGGCGATCTTCCGGCGGGAGGAGCCGCCCGGGGCGGGTCCGGTCCCGGCGCTGCGGGCCGGGCTGGCCGAGGTGACGGCGCCCTGGGTGGTCCTGCTCGCCGCCGACCTGCCGTTCCTGACCCCCGAGCACGTGTCGGCCCTGCTGGCCGTCGCGGACGCGGGCCCCCGCTCCGGGGCGGGAACCGGTGCGCCGGCGCCCGGAGCGGAGACGGGAGCGGTGCCCGGCGGGGCAGGGGAGGCCGGGGTACCGAGGTCGGGGGCGGTGCTCGTCGACGACGACGGCCGCCCGCAGTGGCTGGTGGGGGTCTGGCGCACGGAGGTGCTGGCCGGGGCGCTCGCCCGCTACGAGGGCCGGTCACTGCACGGGCTGCTGGCCCCGCTCTCGCCGGTGACTTTTCAGCTGGCCGGACGGCCGTGGTTCGATTGCGACACCATGGACGACCTACAGCGGGCCCGGAGCGGAGAGCCGGGTCCCACGAGCGGCGCCGGGCCTCGAGGGGCGGGCGCGACCGCATACGAGGAGTGACGATGAACGTGCTGACGGAGTGGACCGCGCTGGCCTGCCGGGAGCTGGGCATCGACCCGGCGCTGGTCGACCGCGACGAGCTGCTCGACCTCACCAAGGAGGTCGCGCACGGGGTGGCCCGCCCGGCCGCCCCGCTGACGGCGTACCTGCTGGGTCTGGCTCAGGGCGCGGGCACCGCGCCCCCGGACGCCGTGGAGCGGCTGACCACGCTGGCGCGCAACTGGGAGCGGGCGACCACCGAGACCCTCGGCGACACGTGAGGACCGGCGGCCGCCCATGAGGATGGGCGGTGACGCGCGGAGCGCGGGATCCCCGCGTCGGCCCCGCGCTTCGTGCGTGCCCCCGCCCGGCTCGGGACGATCGTTCGCGGCGTCGGGCCCCGTTCGCGTCCGGCCCGGCGCGGCACGCGCGGAGCGTGGGATCGCCCGGCTCGACGGCAGAAGCCGGAGCCGGTGACGGAAGTCTGGGAAAAGGGCGACGCCGGGTGGTTACGGGGGCAAACCACCCGGCGTCGCTTCATCGGCGTTCCGACGGGGGCCCGGAACGCCGGCACCAGTGCCCCGACGGGGGACCAGGGCACTTGGCTAAAGCGTACACCTCCAACCCTTGGGATGCGTCAAGACTTAGTCACGACCCGATCTCGCGTCGGTGGCGTGGAATCTCGCTCTGCCCGGAATCTTCCATGTCGAAGTTCGACGGAGCCCCGCGCGAGGGCGCGTTCGCCCCGATCACGGCAACGTATGGCAAAAAGATGGCACCGGCGAACAGCAACAGCCGTACGGGCAGCGGGGCGGGCACGGTGAAGGCGAGGATCAGGCAGACGAGCCGGATACCCATCTTGATCAGGTAGTTCTTCTCGCGCCTGCCGATGTCCTCGGTCAGGGAGGGCTGGGCGTCCGTCACCTGATGGACCACCGGGCGCTTGCGCCATCCCCTCACGGTTCCCAATCTAGACCTCGCATCAGGCGGGTGCGAACCGTCATGTGATCACGTCTTTCCGGGAAGGACGATGGGATGACAGATCGAACGTACCGGGTGACAGACATCGTCGGCACATCGGGGGAGAGCGTCGAGGCCGCCATCCGCAACGGGGTGCGCCGCGCCGCCCGGACCCTGCGCCACCTCGACTGGTTCGAGGTGACCGAGGTCAGAGGGCACATCGTGGACGGGGAGGTCGGCCACTTCCAGGTCGGCATGAAGATCGGGTTCCGCCTGGAGGACGAGTGACCTCCCCCCGCGCCCGTCTCCCCTCCTCCCGGGGCTCTCCTCCCCGGGACCGCCTCGCCCGCCCCGGCCGGCCCCGCGGGCACCCCTCCCGCGGGGCCGTGGCGTACGGGTGCCCGCGAAAGCGACGGCGGGCACCCGGCCCCGGGGTCTAGCTGGCCTGGCTGACCGTCGACATGTTGAAGTCGGGTACCCGGATCGGGGGCATGACCGTGCGGGTGAAGTAGTCGTTCCACTCGCGCGGCAGGGTCTGCTCGGCGGCCCCGACCTCGGTGAGGCGGCGCAGCAGGTCGACCGGGCTCTCGTTGAAGCGGAAGTTGTTCACCTCGCCCACGACCTCGCCGTTCTCCACCAGGTAGACGCCGTCGCGGGTCAGTCCGGTCAGCAGCAGCGTCTGCGGGTCGACCTCCCGGATGTACCACAGGCAGGTGAGCAGCAGCCCGCGCTCGGTGGAGGCGATCATCTCCTCCAGCGACCGGCCCCCCTCGGGGCCCTGCATGATCAGGTTGTCGATCTGCGGGGTCACCGGCAGCGCGGTCAGCTCCGATGAGTACCGGGTCTGCAGGAGGTTGGCCAGCGCGCCACCGGTGATCCAGTCGGTGGACGCCAGCGGCAGGCCGTTGTCGAACACAGAGCTCTCCCGCCTGGAGGCGTGCGCCACCACGAAGGGGGCGCACTCGATGCCGGGCGCCGCCGGATCGCTGTACAGCCGCACCGGGAACGGGGACAGCGTCTCCCCGACGCGGGTGCCGCCGCCCGGCTTGGAGAAGACCGTGCGGCCCTCCATGGCGTCGCGGGCGCCGGCGGTCCAGTACAGGTAGATCATCAGGTCCGCCACGGCGGTCGGCGGCAGCAGCGTCTCGTACCGGCCCGCGGGCAGGTCGATCCGGTTCTTCGCCCACTCCAGGCGCCGGGCCAGCAGGGAGTCCAGGGCCGCCACGTCGACGTCCGAGAAGTCGCGGGTGGCCACGCCGGTCCAGGCCGAGCGCTTCATGTCCGGCGACTTGGCGTTGAGCTCCAGGCGGCCGGTGGGCTGGGTGTGCCGCAGCCGGGTGCCGGTCGAGGCGCCCACGAAGGTCGTGGTGACCGTGTGCTCGGCGAAGCCGTACAGCCTGCGCCCGCCCGCCTCGGCCGCGGCGAAGGCCTCACCGAGCGCGGGGGCGAAGGAGCCGAACACCTCGATCGAGGTGGCGTCCGCCGGGGCGTCCCAGTCGCCGGAGTGCCCGCCGTCCAGCAGCGGCCGGGCGTCCTCGGAGGGCTGGGCGTCCTCCGCCGCGTGGTCGGCCGCGGCGACGATGTCCTCCAGCTGGTCGGGGCGGACCGCCGACCGCGACACCACGCCCACGCCCCGGCCCGCGACCGAGATCACGGTGATCCGCGCGGAGCGGGACACGCCGTTGGTGGTCAGGGTGTTGCCCGCGAACCGCAGGTTGGCGCTCGACTCCTCGTCCACGATCACGACGGTGTCGTCGGCCGTGGACAGGCCGAGTGCCTTCTCGATCATCTCCTGAGGGGTCATCCCGCTCCTCTCCTGCCGGCCCGCCGAGGCGCTCGCCGTGCCGCCGTCTCCGTCATCGCGCCCGCCGTACGCGCTCAACTGCCGTTCTCCTGGACGGTGTTCAGGACGCGCACGCCGCGGAAGAGCGCGCTCGGGCAGCCGTGGCTGACCGGGGCGACCTGCCCCGGCTGGCCCTTGCCGCAGTTGAACGCCCCGCCCAGCACGTACGTCTGCGGGCCGCCGACCGCCGCCATCGACCGCCAGAAGTCGGTGGTCGTGGCCTGGTAGGCGACGTCGCGCAGCTGCCCGGCGAGCCTGCCGTTCTCGATCCGGTAGAAGCGCTGCCCGGTGAACTGGAAGTTGTAGCGCTGCATGTCGATGGACCAGCTCTTGTCGCCCACGATGTAGATGCCGCGGTCGACCTCGGAGATCAGCTGCTCGGTGGTGGGTCCGTCGGGCGCCGGCCGCAGCGAGACGTTGGCCATGCGCTGGATCGGCGTGTGGCCGGGGGAGTCGGCGAAGGCGCAGCCGTTGGACGCGCCCAGGCCCTTCAGCAGGGCCATCCGCCGGTCGAGCTGGTAGCCGACCAGCACGCCGTCGGAGACGATGTCGAACTCCCTGGTCGCCACGCCCTCGTCGTCGTAGCCGATCGTGGCCAGGCCGTGCTCCGTCGTGCGGTCGCCGACCACGTTCATCACCTGCGAGCCGTACATCAGCTTGCCGAGCCGGTCGAAGGTGGCGAAACTCGTGCCGGCGTAGGCCGCCTCGTAGCCCAGGGCCCGGTCCAGCTCGGTGGCGTGCCCGATGGACTCGTGGATCGTCAGCCACAGGTTGGACGGGTCGATCACCAGGTCGTACCGCCCGGCCTCGACCGAGGGGGCCCGGAGCTTCTCCGCCAGCAGTTCGGGGATGCGCTCCAGTTCCCCGGGGAAGTCCCAGCCGGTGCCGGTGAGGTATTCGTACCCCCGGCCGGTGGGCGGGGCGAGCGTCCGCAACGAGTCGAAGCGGCCGTCGAGGACCTTCATGGCCTCCAGCGCGGGGTGGACCCGGACCCGCTGCTGAGTGGTGACGGTGCCCGCCGCGTCGGCGTAGAACTTCTGCTCCTTGACCTGCCGGAGCGAGGCCTGCACGTGGTCGACACGGGGGTCCTTCAGCAACTCGCCCGACCAGTCGGCGAGCAGGGCGACCTTGGCGCGTGCCGGCACGTCGAACGGGTCGACCTCGTAGGAGGAGACCCAGGTGACGTCGGCGTGGACCGGCTCGGGCGCCAGCTCGACGGGCTCGCGGTTGATCGCCGCGGAGACGGCCGCCACCCGTACCGCCTGCTCGGCGACCCGGGCGGCCGCCTCCGCGGTCAGCTCGATGCCGGCCGCGAAGCCCCAGGCGCCGTTCTTGACCACCCGCACCGCGAAGCCCAGGACGTCGGCGTCGATGGACCCCTCAAGCGCGGTGTCGGACAGGCGCAGGGTCTCCGAACGGACTCGCTCCAGCCGGAAGTCGGCGTGCTCGGCGCCCAGGTCGCGGGCGCGTTGCAGGGCCGCGTCCGCCAGTCGGCGCAGCGGCAGGGCGAGGAAATCGGAATCGATCTGGCGCATGTCAACGATCCTAACCCTGTGATCTTGTTCTTCCCGGACAAGAGGTTTACCCCCCGGTAGCCGATAGCGTCAGATCATGGCTCGATCTGTTCTCGTAACCGGCGGCAATCGCGGCATCGGCCTCGCGATCGCCCGCGAACTCGCCAAGGCCGGTGACGCCGTCGCCGTGACCTACCGTTCCGGCGAGCCCCCCGAGGGGCTGTTCGGCGTGCGCTGCGACGTGACCAGCGCGGCCGACGTGGACGCCGCGTTCGGGAAGGTCGAGGCCGAACACGGCCCGGTCGAGGTGCTCGTGTCCAACGCGGGCATCACCAAGGACACGCTGCTGCCGATGATGAAGGAGGAGACCTTCACCGACGTCATCGACGCCAACCTGACCGGCGCCTACCGGGTCGCCAAGCGCGCCACGCGGGGCATGCTGCGGCTCAAGCGCGGCCGTATCGTGCTGATCTCCTCCGTGGTGGCCATGCTGGGCTCCGCCGGGCAGACCAACTACGCCGCCTCCAAGGCGGGCCTGATCGGTTTCGCCCGGTCGGCCGCCAGGGAGCTGGGCTCGCGCGGCATCACCGTCAACGTGGTCGCCCCGGGCTTCGTGGAGACCGACATGACGGCCGCCCTGGACGAGACGTACCAGGAGCAGATCCGCAAGAACATCCCCCTGGGCCGCTACGCGAGCCCGGAGGAGATCGCACGCGTGGTCAGGTTCCTGGCCGGCGAAGACGCCGCTTACATCACGGGGGCCGTCATCCCCGTCGACGGCGGCCTGGGAATGGGGCACTGATGGGAATCCTCGAAGGAAAGCGGCTCCTCGTCACCGGGGTGCTGACCGACGCCTCCATCGCCTTCTCGGTGGCCAAGCTGGCCCAGGAGGAGGGCGCGAAGGTCGTGCTCACCGGGTTCGGCCGGCTCAGCCTCGTCGAGCGCATCGCCAGGCGGCTGCCCGAGCCGCCGCCGGTGCTGGAGCTCGACGTCACCGACACCGAGCACCTCGACTCCCTCGCCGACCGGGTCGGCGAGCACCTGGACGGCCTCGACGGCGTGGTGCACGCCATCGGCTTCGCGCCGCAGACCGCCCTCGGCGGGAACTTCCTGAACACCTCGTGGGAGGACGTGGCGACCGCCGTCCAGATCTCCACGTACTCGTTCAAGTCGCTCGCGGTGGCCGCGCTCCCGCTGATGAAGGAGGGCGGCTCGATCGTCGGCCTCGACTTCGACGCCACCAAGGCCTGGCCGGTCTACGACTGGATGGGCGTGGCCAAGGCCGGCCTGGAGTCGTGCTCCCGCTACCTGGCCCGCGACCTCGGCAAGCACGGCATCCGGGTCAACCTGGTGGCCGCCGGGCCGATCAGGACCATGGCCGCGAAGAGCATCCCGGGCTTCAGCGAGTTCGAGGAGAGCTGGCCCGCGAAGGCCCCGATCGGCTGGGACATCAACGACCCGATCCCGGCGGCCAAGGCGTGCGTCGCCCTGCTGTCCGACTGGTTCCCGGCCACGACGGGCGAGATCGTCCACGTTGACGGCGGCGTCCACGCCATCGGCGCCTAGATCGCTGATGTGAAATTCGGTGATCGGCTGCGGGCATGACGAAGGGCGTCCATGGTCGGCGTGTGAAGACAGACTTGGACGCCCTTCTGATCGCACTCTATGTGTATCTGGACGATCACGTGATGCCTTCGCGGGCACGGCCTCGCGGACGGGGCCGGCCCCCGGTGCTGACCCCCGCCGAGGCGGTGGTCGTGGCGGTGGCTCAGGTGCTGCTGCGCTGCGATCAGGAGCGCTACTGGCTGCGGATCGCGGCGGCCCGGATCGGTCATCTGTTCCCGCGGCTGCCCTCCCAGGCCGTCTACAACCGGCAGCTGCGCGATCTGGGCCCGCAGATGTCGGCGGCGGCCTTGTGGATCGCCCGCCAGATCCCCACCTGGCACGAACCGCTGCGCCTGATGGACGGCACCCCGGTCCGATGCGGCGCCTCACGGGTGACGGTCAACCGCTCCAGCCTGGGCGAGATCGCCGGATACGGCATGGACAAGTCCCACCACGCCTTCTACTGGGGCGCCAAGCTGATGCTCATCACCACCGCCGACGGCGCGGTGACCGCCTTCAGCCTGGCCTGCCCCAAGGACCTCGACGAACGCAAGCAGGCCCTGCACCTGCTGCACGTCACCCCGATCGCACCCGGGCCGTGCCCGATCGTGTGCGACAAGGGATTCGCCGGCGCCGGCATCGAGAAAGCCGCCGCCGACCTGGGCCACCCGCTGATCCGGCCAGCCCGCGAAGACGAGCCCGGACCCGCCCTGCCCTTCCCCGGCTGGCTCCGCCAGCGCATCGAAGCGATCATCTGGACGCTGAAGAACCAACTCGGCCTCGAACGCCACAACGCCCGCCACACCGACGGCCTCTGGGCACGCATCAGCCAGCGTATCCTCGCCCTCAACGCCGTCATCTGGCACAACTGGACCATCGACGCACCCGTGAAACGATCCCTGATCGCCTACGATCACTAACCCAAATATCACATCAGCGATCTAGCTGTATTGACCATGAACGTTGTTGACAGCAGGACTTGATCAATAGCGAAGACCTCCGATGTGGTGGAGGTGTCTAGGCTCCACACCACACACGGAGGTCTTTGTGTCCCACCGTAATGCCCGCCTGACCGTTCATGGCAGACGACTCCTCGTCGAACGCGTCCTGGCCGGTCGGCCGGTCGCGCGTCCGTGGACGCCTCCGCGGGCGCCCGTGCGGCTACGCCACCCGGTGGTGCTTGGGCGGGACCGGCTCGAACGGGATCGACTCCTGCTCCTCCCGCCTGCCGTACAGCAGGCGGACCGCGAGGATCGCGGCGATGAGCAGCGCGGTGGTGAGGACGGTGCCCGGCCCCCCGGACGACCGGCTGGGCGTCACCGGCCGCCGGTCGGGCATCTGTTTCTGCAGTTCCTCCAGAAGCGGGGCCGGCCACAGCAGCTCCACCCGGGGCGCTTCGGCGTCGATCAGCGGGGAGGGCTCGGAGACCACTGGACCGTTCCCGCCGGTCGTGAACGTGCGGGTCTCCGGCGTGAGTGTGCGGGTCTCCGCCACCCCGGTCTGCGACGGCCGGTCCGGCGTCGGGGGCACCGATGGGGACGGATCGCTGAGCGGCGGCGTCGCGTCCCGGTGCACCGGACCGGGCCTGCGGGTCCGCGACGGTCCGGGGCTCGGCGAGCTGCCGGGCCGGGCGTCCTCCCGGGGGGCGGACGGCTCCGGCGACTCCGCGCACGCGGCGGAGGACACCAGGGGCGCGCAGAGCCCGTCCACGACCTTGGGCAGCAGGCCGTCGCCCGATGTCCTCTCCGTGCCGGACGGGGCGGTGGGGTCCGGCGACGGCTCGGCGGCCGTCCCGTTCCCGTCGTCTTCGCCGGCACCGTCGCGGGGCGCCGTGGCGGTGGTGCCGGGAGCGTCCGCGCCGGCCGGTTCCGTGCCGGTCGTGAGCCGGTTCACCGCACCGCTCAGGTGGTCGGCCACGTTGTCCACGATGCCGCCCACGGCCTTGCAGGCGGCGCCGGTGACCGTGCCGAGCAGTCCGTCTTTCCCGCAGTCGTCCCGCACGGTGCCGCCGCGCGCCGCGGTGCCGTTCCGCGTTCCGGTGCCCCGCGCCGCGCCGGCGAGCGCGGCGCCGTGCGCGACCTCCGCCTGCGTGACGGCGCCCGCCCGGGGGGCGGCGATCACCCGGGGGGCGGCGCCCGCCCGGGGCGCGGCGCCCGCGGGGATCGCCACGAGCGCGGGCACACCACCGCCCAGCGCCAGCGCCAGCACACCTGCGGACAACGCGGTTCGCACTCTGCTCCCTCCCCCCGTCCGGACGCCGGCCGCGGCATCCGGACGGCGCCCGAGTGCCCCCTCCCGGCACCCGTTTGACAGTTTTGTGGGGAGGCCCGGTTTTTCCACGGAAAGTCGCGATTCGGTATCGAGTAGTGATACGCGAGACGTTTTCTTGTTCTGCTCCCGGCAGCTTCGCCTCCCGGCCGGAAACCGCCGGTTCAGTCGGCCGAGACGTCGTCGAGGGCCTCCCGGATCTCCACCGGCAGCGTGAGGTCCTCGGCCTGCAGCACCCCGGCCAGCTGCGCGTGGGTGCGGGCCCCGACGATGGCGGCGGACACCCCGGGCTGGTCGCGCACCCATGACAGGGCGACCGCCAGGGGGGAGACGCCGAGCCCCTCGGCCGCGGTCGTCACCGACTCCACGACCCGGCGGCACCGCTCGTCCAGGTAGGGCTTGACGAAGTCGGCGAAGTGCGGGGTCGCGGCGCGGGAGTCGGCGGGGATGCCGGTGCGGTACTTGCCGGTGAGGACCCCGCGCCCGAGCGGAGACCAGGCGAGCACCCCCGCGCCGACGTACTCGGCGGCGGTGATCAGCTCCCGCTCGGCGTCCCTGGCCAGGAGCGAGTACTCGACCTGGGCGGCGACGATCGGCACCCGGCCGGGCACCGCCCGCTGCCCGACGGCCGCCGCCGCGAGCTGCCAGCCCGTGTAGTCGCAGACCCCGGCGTAGGCGGCCCGCCCCGAGGACACGATGGCGTCCACGGCGGCCAGGGTCTCCTCCAGCGGGACGTCCGGATCGAAGGCGTGCAGCTGCCACAGGTCGACCTCGTTGACGCCCAGGCGGGTCAGCGAGGCGTCGATGGCGGAGATCAGGTGCCTCCTAGAGGCGTCGCGGGGCCTGCGCCCCGCGGGGGTGAGCACCGCCTTGGTCGACAGCACAAGCTCCGAGCGCGGCACCGAGTCGCGCATCAGGCGGCCGAGCAGCCGCTCGGCGTCACCGCCCGCGTAGACGTCGGCGGTGTCGATGAGCGTGCCGCCCGCCTCGGCGAAGGTGCGGAGCTGCGCCGCCGCCTCCTCGGCACCGGTGTCGCGTCCCCATGTCATCGTCCCCAGTCCCAGGCGGGACACCGACAAGCCGCTCCGGCCCACATAGCGCTGCTCCATGATCCGGCCAGATTACCGCCCGGTCCCTTAAAAGGAGTGGAGCGAGGACTGCAAGACTTGCCCGCGTGACGACCTTGTTGCTGGCCAGACACGGCCTCACCCACCTCACCGGTCCGGTCCTCGCGGGCTGGACCCCGGACGTCCACCTCAACGACGCGGGACGGGCTCAGGCCAAGGCGCTCGGCGCGCGGCTGGCATCCCTGGAGCTCGACGCGATCGTCGCCAGCCCGCTGGAGCGCTGCCAGGAGACGGCGCAGGCCGTCGCGGCGGGCCGGGCGACCGAGGTGCTGACCGACGAGCGCTTCGGCGAGTGCCGCTACGGAGACTGGACCGGACGCCCGATCGCGGAGCTCGTCAAGGAGCCCCTGTGGCCCGTCGTACAGGCGCATCCCAGCGCCGTGAGGTTTCCCGGGGGAGAGTCCCTCCCCGAGGTCCAGCACCGGGCCGTGGCGGCCGTCAGGGAGTGGAACGAGCGCCTGGGGCCCGGGGCCGTCTATCTCGTCTGCAGCCACGGAGACGTGATCAAGGCCATCGTGGCCGACGCCATGGGGCTCCACCTGGACCAGTTCCAGCGGATAACGGCTGATCCCGCCTCGCTCACCGCCATTCGCTACACCCCCTTGCGTCCCTTCGTCCTCAGACTCAACGACGTGGGCGGAGATGTGACCGGATTGCGTCCGGCGGAGGGTTCGGAAAGCGCGGGCGGGGGAGAAAACCTCACCGTGAGCGATGCCGCGGTCGGCGGCGGATCCGGGACCACGTAAGGTCAGGCTATGCCGGTCTTCGACTACGACCCACCCGAGAGGTTCGTGGCCGGTGCCGTGGGGCAACCGGGTTCACGAGCGTTCTTCCTGCAGGCCCGAGGACAGGGCAGGCTGACGACCGTCGGGCTTGAGAAGTTCCAGGTGGCCGCGCTCGCCGACCGCCTCGACGAGCTGCTCGACGAGGTGCTGCGGCGCAGCGGCGGCACGGTCCCGGTGCCCGCCGTCGCCCCGGCCTCGCTGACCGACAACGCCCCGCTCGACGTGCCGATCAGCGAGGACTTCCGCGTCGGCACGATGGCCCTGGCCTGGGACGCCGACGCCGCCCAAGTGATCATCGAGGCGCAGGAGGTCGTGGTCGAGGACGAGGAGGCGGACGACTCGCCGGTGGCCGAGCCCACGGTGCTGCGCGTGCACATCAGCCCCGGCGCGGCGAGGGCCTTCACCAAGCGGGCCCTGGCGCTCGTCGCGGCGGGGCGCCCGCCCTGCCCGCTCTGCGGCCAGCCCCTCGACCCGGAGGGGCACATCTGCGTACGGCTCAACGGTTACCGGGGCGGCGACGTCACGTCGGCTGGAGGAGGCGAATGAGCGCCGAGAGCGAGCCGACGCTGAGCGCGACCCCCGCTCCGGGGCTGGACGACGAGACCGCCCTCCGTCTGCTCCGTGACGGCCGGCTGGAGGTGGCCGGTCGCCTCATCGAGGCGACCAACATGACGCTCTACTGCTCGGTCAGCCTCGGCACCCTCTCGACCGCCTGCGTGTACAAGCCCGTGCGCGGCGAGCGACCGCTCTGGGACTTCCCCGACGGCACCCTCGCCGCCCGTGAGGTCGCCGCCTACGAGGTCTCCGCCGTGACGGGATGGCGCATCGTGCCGCCCACCGTCTACCGCGACGGCCCCTTCGGGCCCGGCATGTGCCAGCTCTGGATCGACACCGACCCCGACGTCGACCTGATGGCGCTGATCCGCAGCCGCCAGCCCTCGCTGCGGAGGATGGCGGTCTTCGACGCCGTGGTCAACAACGCCGACCGCAAGGGCGGCCACCTGCTGCCGCTCGTCGACGGCCACGTCTACGGCGTCGACCACGGCGTCTCCTTCTCGGTGGAGGACAAGCTCCGCACCGTCCTGTGGCAGTGGCGCGGCAAGCCGCTGCCGCGCGAGGCCATGAACGTCCTGACCCGCCTCGAACGCGACCTGGAGCGGGGCGCCCTCGGCCGCCGCCTCCGCGAGCTGCTGACCCTTCCCGAGGTGGAGGCCACGTGGGCGCGGGTCCGCAGGCTCCTCGACACCGGCCTGCACCCCCTCCCGTCCAAAGACTGGCCCGCCGTCCCCTGGCCCCCCATCTGATCGCCACCCCGGCCCGAGGCCACCGTGGCCCGGCGTTGTAGCCTCCCGGCATGTGCACGGTTGCCGTCAGCATCGATCCGAGCGCCGACATCCCCCTCATCCTCACCGGGGTCCGTGACGAGTTCACCGACCGGCCGTGGGCTCCCCCCGCCGAGCACTGGCCCGGTCTCTTCGGCGGGCGTGACCTGAGGGCGGGCGGCACCTGGCTGGCCGTCGACCCCGCCGCCAGGCGAGTCGGCGCCCTGGTCAACGGCCACGGCGTCCTGGCCGCGGAGGAGACCCGCCGCTCCCGCGGGGACCTGCCCCTTCTCGCGGCGGCCGGGGGCGACCCGGCCGTCGCCGACCTGACCGGCTACGACCCCTTCCACCTGCTGCGCGCCGGGCTCGACGGGGCCCGGCTCTGGCACTGGGACGGGATCACGCTGGAGTACGACGACCTCCCGCCCGGGACCCACATGATCGTCAACAGCGGCTGGGAGCGCGGCGAGGAGAACGACCGGGTCGCGTTCTTCCGTCCCCTGTTCGCCAAGGCCCACCGCCCCGCGGAGCTCGACGGCTCCTGGACGGAGTGGCACGGGCTCGCCACCGGGGCGGGGGTGCCCCCCGAGGATCCCCGCACCATGATCGTCCATCACGAGCTGCCCGACGGCCGGGTCTTCGCCACCGGGTCGGTGACGCTGGTCGCCCTGGCCCCCGCCGGAGTGCGCTACCACTTCACCGCCGATCCCCGCGATCCGGCGGCCTTCCGCACGATCATTCCGGAATGATCCGGCGAGTCCCGGAGGTTAAGACCAGGAGAGGTAGCTCCCGTCCCGGGCCGATCGGGGTGGGCCGGACGCTGGATGGGCGCGACACGTGGCATCTTTCCCAGGGCTGGAGCCGGGAGACCCGACCCGCACGGGCCGGGTCTTCCGCGCGGCGGGCGACCGCCCTCCCGGCCGGGGCCGCCCGGGTCGCCCCGTCGCCCGCGCGGGTGTTCCGCCTCTCCGCGGGCCCGGCGATGAGAGCGACGCCGGTTATAAATATGGTGGGTTGGCCGCCGTCGCCGCCGGGCACGTCACCGCGTCGCGCGGCGCCGCGCCGTGTTTCCCCGGAGCCAGGGGCCTCCATGCTGGAAGGATTTAGATGAGATCGTGGTCTGCGCCGAAGGTTCCTCGGCTTCCCGGTACCGGTGCTCCGCTGCGGCTGTACGACACAGCCGCGCGAGAGGTCGGTCCCACCCAGCCGGGCCCGACGGCACGGATGTACGTCTGCGGCATCACCCCGTACGACGCCACCCATCTGGGCCACGCCAACACCTATCTGGCCTTCGACCTGGTCAACCGGGCCTGGCGGGACGCCGGACACGAGGTGCACTTCACCCAGAACGCCACCGATGTCGACGACCCCCTGCTGGAGCGCGCCGAGCGGACCGGCGTCGACTGGCGGGAGCTGGCCGAGCGCGAGATCGAGCTGTTCCGGACCGACATGGAGGCGCTGCGGATCATCCCGCCGCGCGAGTACGTCGCGGTGACCGAGGTGATCGACCAGGTCGCCGCGCTCGTCGTGCTGCTGCGCGACAAGGGGGCCACCTACGACCTCGACGGCGACGTCTACTTCGACGTCACCGCGGCGCCCAAGTTCGGCGCCGTCTCCGGTTACTCCGAGGAGCAGATGCTCGCCCTGTTCGGCGAGCGCGGCGGCGACCCCGACCGGCCGGGGAAGAAGCACCCGCTCGACTGGCTGCTCTGGCGCGCCGAGCGCCCCGGGGAGCCGTCCTGGCCCTCGTTGCTCGGCCGGGGCAGGCCCGGCTGGCACATCGAGTGCACCGCCATCGCCCTGGCCAACCTGTCCAGCGGCTTCGACATCGCCGGCGGCGGTTCCGATCTGATCTTCCCGCACCACGAGTGCGGCGCCCACGAGGGCCACGTGGCGTGCGGCGAGTGGCCCTTCGCCAAGGCCTACGTGCACGCGGGCATGGTCGCCCTGGACGGCGAGAAGATGTCCAAGTCGAAGGGGAACCTGGTCTTCGTCTCCCGGCTGCGTCTCCAGACCGACCCGATGGCCATCCGGCTGGCCCTGCTGGCGCACCACTACCGCTCCGACTGGGAGTGGACGCCCGACCAGCTCGCCTCCGCGGAGGTGCGGCTGGCGCGCTGGCGCTCGGCCGTCGGGCTGGAGACCGGCCCCGACGCCGGCGGTGTGCTCGACCGGGTCCGCGCCCGGATCGCCGACGACCTGGACACCCCCGGCGCGCTCGCGGTCGTCGACGACTGGGCCGAGCGGGCCCTGTCCGAGGGGGGCAGCGACCCCGGCGCCCCGGCCCTGGTCAAGGACATCGCCGACGCCCTCCTCGGCGTGGCCTTGTAAGCCTGGTAAGCCTGGTAAGCCTGGTAAACGGTCCCCGGGCCGCCCTCGGGCGGCCCCGACCGGCCGGGACGCGGCGGGACGCCGGGCGCCCACGGTGCGGGCACCGCCTTCAGGACTCCGCGGCCGATCCCCGCCGGTGCCCGGCGGGGATCGTGAAGATCAAGGCCGGATCGGCCGGCGGAGTCTTCGGGGCCGGGAGGGCGTCAGCCGATCGAGGCGAGGAAGCGCTCCCGCTCGTCCTCGGGGAGGTGGTCGACGAACAGGATCCCGTCGAGGTGGTCGGCCTCGTGCTGGAGCACCCGGGCGAGCATGCCCAGGGCCCGGACGGTGACCGGTTTGCCGAACATGTCGCGCCCGCGGGCGGTGACCATGTAGGAGCGCTCCAGCGGCCACCAGGCGCCGGGCGCGGACAGGCAGGCCTCGTCGGCCACGATCCTCCGCTCGGACAACTCCAGGCGGGGGTTGATCAGGTGACCGGACTTGCCGTCCAGCTCGTAGACGAGCACTTTCAGCGGGACGCCGATCTGCGGCGCCGCCAGGCCCGCGCGGCCGGCTCCGGCGCGCATGGTCGCCTGGAGCGATTTGACCAGGCCGCGCAACTCGCGGTCGAACGCGGTCACCGGTTCGGCTACGGTGCGTAACACCGGGTCGTTGAACAGTCGGATCGGCTGGACGGCCACGCACGCTCCCCGGGGTGACGATCTGGCACGGAGACGATTCCCGCTGTCCGGCCGGATCAACCGTGACCACGGAGGTCCTCCGTTTTTACCTGGATTCAACTAGGACGATCACCATGTTTCCACGGTGTTGCACATGTGCGACGTGTGCATTGCATATTTCCAAGGTTAGTCACACGTAACCGGCGCACCATCACAGAACGTAAATGTGCGTAACGCCCCCCTCCTACATTGCGGTAGCGATGCCACCCCCGAACACCGCAGGAGGAACGATGGCGAGGCCCTGGATCAGCGACTGGCGACCCGACGACCCCGGCTTCTGGGAGGCCGGGGGCAAGAAGGTGGCCCGGCGTAACTTGATCTTCTCCATCTTCGCCGAGCACCTCGGGTTCACGATCTGGACGGTGTGGAGCATCGTCGCCGTCCAGCTCGGCTCCTACAAGTTCTCCACCGACCAGCTCTTCTGGATGGTCTCGCTGCCCAACCTGATCGGCTCGGCGCTGCGCATCCCCTACACCTTCGGCCCCGCCAAGTTCGGCGGGCGCAACTTCACCGTGGTGAGCGCCCTGCTGCTGCTCGTCCCCGCCGTCCTGCTGGCCTTCGCGGTCAGCGACCCCGCGACCCCGTACTGGGTGTTCCTGGTCATCGCCGCCACCGCCGGACTGGGCGGCGGCAACTTCGCCTCCAGCATGGCCAACATCACCTACTTCTACCCCCAGGGCAAGCAGGGGTCGGCGCTCGGGCTCAACGCGGCAGGCGGCAACATCGGGGTCAGCTCGGTGCAGCTCGTCATGCCGCTGGTGATCGGCGCGTTCGGGCTGGCCGCCGCCGGGTTGTTCTGGATCCCGTTCATCCTGGCCGCCGCGATCGGCGCCTACTTCTTCATGGACAACCTGAGCACCGCCAAGGCCGACCCGAAGGAGCAGCTGAAGATCGCCGGACGGGCCCAGACCTGGATCATGTCGATCCTGTACATCGGCACCTTCGGCTCCTTCATCGGCTACTCCACCGCGTTCCCGCTGCTCATCAAGAGCCAGTTCCCCGAGTACGCCTCCCTGGTCTGGCTGGCCTTCCTGGGCCCGCTGCTCGGCTCGCTGATCCGTCCGGTCGGCGGCTGGCTCTCGGACCGGCTCGGCGGCGCCCGGGTGACGCTGGTCAACTTCGGCGCCATGGCGGGCGCGGCGACACTGGTCTGGCAGGGCCTGTCCCAGCACTCCTTCGTGCTGTTCTTCTGCGCCTACATGCTCCTGGTCGGCACCACCGGCGTCGGCAACGGCTCCACGTACCGGATGATCCCGGCGATCTTCCGGGCCAAGGCCACCGCGGGTGTCGCCCCCGGCACGCCCGCCTACGAGGCTGCCCTGGCGGTCGGCAAGCGGGACGCCTCCGCCGCGATCGGGATCATCTCCGCGGTCGGCGCCTTCGGCGGCTTCTTCATCAACCGGGGCTTCGGCAGCTCCCTGGCCGCGACCGGGGGAGCGGGCGCCGCGCTGGCCGCCTTCGCCGGCTTCTACGCCCTGTGCGCGCTCGTCACCTGGGCGTGCTACCTGCGCACCACGGGTCCCGTGCCGAGCCTGGCCGCCGCCCGGGTGTGACGCCCGGCTCCGCCCGGTCACGCCGGCGGAGCCCCGCCCGCCCCGGGCGCCGGAACCGCCCGGCGCCCGGCACCGGGGCGCTTTCCGCGACCGGCACCGAGCCCGCCTCACACCCGGCACCGGCCCGATCGACGGACACCTCACATCCGCCTCGTCCCGTGCGTGAACACGGTTAGCGGCTTGTAGCACATCGGTAACAGGGGGGACCTCGCGGTGAAACCGCCTGAAAGCACCATCGGACACATGCCGATCTCACTTCCGCCCCCCGAGCCTGTGAAGGCGGGGACGGCGACGCACTGCCCCTACTGCGCTCTGCAGTGCGGCATGAACGTCGCCGCGGAGGAGACGGTCACCATCACCCCGCGGGACGACATCCCCGCCAACGCGGGCGGTCTGTGCCAGAAGGGCTGGACCGCCGGTGAGCTGCTGACCGGTTCCGAGCGGCTCACCACCCCGCTCCTGTACGGGCAGGAGGTGGGCTGGGACGAGGCGCTCGACTTCGTCGCCGACCGCATCCGCGCCGTCCAGGCAGAGCACGGCCCCGACGGCGTGGCCGTGTTCGGGGGCGGCGGTCTCACCAACGAGAAGGCCTACCAGCTCGGCAAGTTCGCCCGGGTGGTGCTGCGGACCAGCCAGATCGACTACAACGGCCGGTTCTGCATGTCCTCGGCCGCCGCCGCCACCAACCGCGCCTTCGGCATGGACCGCGGCCTGCCCTTCCCGATCACCGACCTCGCCCGCGCCGACGCCGTCCTGCTCGCGGGCGGCAACATGGCCGAGACCATGCCGCCGTTCGTCCGCCACCTCACCGCGATGCGCGACCGGGGCGGCAGGCTGATCGTCATCGACCCGCGCGTCACCGCGACCGCCCGCCAGGCCGACCTGCACCTCCAGCCGACCCCCGGCACCGACCTGGCGCTGGCCCTGGCCCTGCTGCACATCGTGATCGCCGAGGGACACGTCGACGAGGACTACGTGGCCGCCAGGACGAGCGGGTTCGACGCCGTGCGCACCTCGGTCGCGGCCTGGTGGCCCGAGCGGGTGGAGCGCCTCACCGGCGTGCCGGTCGCGCTGATGCGCGAGGCCGTGGAGATCCTCGCCGCCGCGGACCGGGCGGCGGTCCTCACCGGGCGTGGCGCCGAGCAGCACGCCAAGGGCACCGACACGGTGAGCGCCTTCATCAACCTGGCGCTGGCCCTCGGGCTCCCGGGACGCGAGGGGTCCGGCTACGGCTGCGTCACCGGGCAGGGCAACGGGCAGGGCGGCCGCGAGCACGGCCAGAAGGCCGACCAGCTCCCCGGCTACCGGAAGATCGACGACCCCGCCGCCCGCGCCCACGTGGCCGCCGTGTGGGGCGTCGACCCCGAGGACCTGCCGGGGCCCGGCCGCTCCGCCTACGAGCTGCTGGAAGCGCTCGGCACCGCCGAGGGGCCCAGGGCGCTGCTGCTGTTCGGCTCCAACCCGCTGGTCTCGGCACCCGGGGCCGGCCGGGTCGCCGAGCGGATCGGTTCCCTGGACCTGCTCGTGGTCTCCGACATCGTCATGTCGGAGACCGCCGCGCTCGCCGACGTCGTCCTGCCCACCGCCCAGTGGGCCGAGGAGAGCGGCACCATGACCAACCTGGAAGGAAGGGTGCTGCTCCGCCGCCAGGCGGTCGCTCCGCCGCCGGGGGTGCGGAGCGACCTTGAGATCCTCCGGGGGCTCGCCGAGCGGCTGCGCGGCGCCGAGGGCTTCCCCACCGACCCCCGTGAGGTCTTCGACGAGCTCCGCCGGGCCTCAGCCGGCGGGGTCGCCGACTACGCCGGCATCACCTACGAGCGGATCGCCGCCGAGACCGGGGTGTTCTGGCCCTGCCCGGCCGAGGACCACCCCGGCACCCCCCGCCCCTTCCTGGACCGCTTCGCCACCCCCGACGGCCGCGCCCGGTTCGTCCCGGTGGAGCACCGCGGGCCGGCGGAGGAGATCGACCGGGACTACCCGCTGTACCTGACGACCGGGCGGGTGCTCGCGCACTACCAGAGCGGCGCGCAGACGCGGCGGATCGCCGCGCTCAACGCGGTGGTGGCCGAGACGTTCGTGGAGCTCCACCCCGACCTCGCCGAACACCTGGCGGTGACGCCCGGTGATCGGCTGAGAGTGGTCAGCAGGCGCGGCGAGACCGAGGGCGAGGCCCGGGTCAACCCGGCGATCCGGCCGGACACAGTGTTCATGCCGTTCCACTGGCCCGGCGCGAACCTGCTCACCAACCCGGCGCTCGACCCGGCGTCGCGGATGCCCGAATTCAAGGTCTGTGCGGTCAGAGTGGAGCGTGCCGGATGACCAGGATCGTCGTCGTGGGCAACGGGATGGCGGGCGCCCGTTTCGTCAGTGAGGTCCGCGCCCGCGACAAAGACGTCAGGCTGACCGTCTTCGGGGCCGAGACCTGGCAGCCCTACAACAGGGTGCTGCTCTCGAACGTGGTGGCCGGGACGATGCAACCGGACCAGGTCCGGCTGCTCGACCCGTCCTGGTACGCCGACCACGGGGTCACCGCGATGCTCGGCACCGAGGTGACCGCCATCGACCGGGAGACCCAGGCGGTGATCACCGCCACCGGCCGGCGCGAGCCGTACGACGTGCTCGTGCTCGCCACCGGGAGCCGGGCCGTGGTGCCGCCGGTGCCCGGGGCGGAGCGGGCCATCGCCTTCCGCACGCTCGACGACTGCCAGGACATCCTCCGGGCGGCCGGTGCCGCGCGGAGCGCGGTGGTGGTCGGCGGCGGGCTGCTCGGCATCGAGGCGGCGCGCGGCCTGGCCGGTCGCGGGCTGCCGGTGACGCTGCTGCACCTGGCCGGGCACCTGATGGAGCGCCAGCTGGACGCCGAGGCCGGGCTGGTGCTCGGCCAGACCCTGGGCGCGCTGGGCGTGCGGACCAGGACCGGCGTGGTGGTGGAGGAGATCCTCGACGGCGGCGTGCGGCTCGCCGGCGGCGAGACGGTCGAGACCGACCTGGTGGTCCTCGCGTGCGGGGTCAGCCCGGTGACGGGCCTGGCCGGGGACGCCGGACTGCACGTGGAGCGCGGGATCGTCGTCGACGACGAGATGCGCACCGACGACCCGTCGGTCTTCGCGATCGGCGAGTGCGCCGAGCACCGGGGCATGGTGTACGGGCTGGTCGCCCCCGCCTGGGAGCAGGCCGCCGTGGTCGCCGACATCGTCACCGGGACCGACAAGACCGCCCGCTACCGGGGCTCGCGCCTGGTCACCCGGTTGAAGGCCAAGAGCGTGGAGCTGGCGGCGATGGGCGAGACCCACCTCACCGAGGACGAGGCGGAGGTCGTCCGGTTCAGCCACCGGGCCGCCGGCACCTACCGCAAGCTCGTCATCCGCGACGGCCGCCTGGTCGGCGCGATCCTCCTCGGCGAGACGGCCGCGGTTGGCACCCTCACCCAGCTGTTCGACCGGGGGGCGCCGCTGCCGGGCGACCGCGCCGGGCTGCTGTTCCCCGGCCTGTCGGGCACCACCGTCGCCGACAGCCCGGTCAGGATGCCGGACGCGGCGAAGGTCTGCCAGTGCAACAACGTGACAAAGGGACAGATCCGGGCCTGCTGGGAGTCGGGCGCCCGTGACGTGGCGGCCGTGGCCGCCGCCACGCGCGCCACGACCGGCTGCGGCGGCTGCCGCGACGCCGTCGAGGGCATCGTCGGCTGGCTCTGCGAGCAGGAAGGGGTCTCGGTGTGACCGGCCCGCACGGAGTGAACGAGAAGGAGAACACGACCATGTCACGGCTTGTCATCGTGGGGCACGGGCCGACGTCGCACCGGCTGGTCGAGGCCCTGCTCGCGAAGGGTTTCGCCGGCCGCGTCACGGTGCTGGGGGAGGAGCCGCGGTCCGCGTACGACCGGGTGGCGCTGACCTCCTACCTGACGGGCAAGAGCGTCGAGGACCTCACCTACCCGGTCCCCGAGGGCGTCGTGCTGCGGCTGTCGTCCCTGGTCACCGCCATCGACCGGGAGAACCGCACGGTCACCACCGCCGACGGCCACGTCGAGCCGTACGACGTTCTGGTGCTGGCCACCGGGTCCAGCCCGTTCGTGCCGCCCGTGCCGGGCCGGGACCTGCCGGGCTGCTTCGTCTACCGGACGATCGACGATCTCGACGCGATCAGGGAGGCCTCCGCGGGCGCCGCCGGAGGCGTCGTCATCGGCGGCGGGCTGCTGGGCCTGGAGGCCGCCGACGCGCTGCGCGGGCTGGGGCTCGAGACCCACGTCGTGGAGATGGGCGGCTGGCTCATGCCCCGCCAGGTCGACGAGGGCGGCGGCGCCGTGCTGCGCGGCCACATCGAGGCACTGGGCCTGAGCGTGCACACCGAGGCCGGCGCGAAGGAGATCGTCGCCGGGCCGGACGGGCGGGTCTCCGGGCTGGTCAAGCCGGACGGGGAGACCATCGAGGCGCAGGTCGTGGTCTTCTCCGCGGGGGTGCGGCCCCGCGACGAGCTGGCCAGGCAGGCCGGGCTGGAGGTCGGTCCGCGCGGCGGTATCGCGGTGGACGACGGGATGCGCACCAGCGACCCGGCGATCTACGCGGTCGGCGAGTGCGCCCTGCACGACGGCATGGTCTACGGGCTGGTCGGGCCGTGCTTCACGATGGCCGAGGTCGCCGCGGACCGGATCCTCGGCGGCGAGGCGGTCTTCACCCGCGCCGACCTGTCCACCAAGCTGAAGCTGCTCGGCGTGGAGGTCGCCCAGTTCGGCGCCATGGAGGGCGCGCTGGACGTGACCTTCATGGACCCGGTGGGCGGCGTCTACCAGAAGCTGTTCGTCAGTGACGACGCCCGCACCCTGCTGGGCGGCATCTGCGTCGGCGACGCCACCCCGTACAACACCCTCAAGCCCTTCGTCGGCCGCGACCTGCCCGGCGCGCCGAGCGAGCTGCTGTTCACCGGCGGCCCGGCGAACATGGAGCTGCCCGACGACGCCCAGGTCTGCTCCTGCAACAACGTCACCAAGGGCCAGGTGTGCACCGCCATCGCCGGGAACGGCCTGACCGACGTGGCCGGGATCAAGGCGTGCACCCGCGCGGGCACCACCTGCGGCAGCTGCGTCCCGATGCTCAAGAAGATCCTGGTCGCCGAGGGCGTCGAGGTCTCCAAGGCGCTGTGCGAGCACTTCGCCTACAGCAGGGCCGAGCTGTTCGACATCGTCCGGGTGCGCGGCATCACGACGTTCTCACAGCTCATCGCCGAGCACGGCACCGGGCGCGGCTGCGACGTGTGCAAGCCCGTGGTCGCCTCGATCCTGGCCTCGCTCGGCAACGGCCACATCCTCGACGGCGAGCAGGCCGCCCTGCAGGACACCAACGACCACTTCCTGGCCAACATCCAGCGCAACGGCACCTACTCGGTGGTGCCGCGCATCCCCGGCGGGGAGATCACCCCCGACAAGCTGATCGTGATCGGTGAGGTGGCCCGCGACTTCGGCCTCTACACCAAGATCACCGGAGGGCAGCGGATCGACCTGTTCGGGGCCCGGGTCGAGCAGCTGCCGCAGATCTGGAAGCGCCTGGTCGACGCCGGCTTCGAGTCCGGGCACGCGTACGGCAAGGCGCTGCGCACGGTCAAGTCGTGCGTGGGCTCCACCTGGTGCCGCTACGGCGTGCAGGACGCGGTGGGCCTGGCCATCGCGCTGGAGCTGCGCTACCGGGGCCTGCGCTCGCCGCACAAGCTCAAGTCGGCCGTCTCCGGCTGCGCCCGCGAGTGCGCCGAGGCCCGGGGCAAGGACTTCGGCATCATCGCCACCGAGAAGGGCTGGAACCTCTACATCGGCGGCAACGGCGGCTTCACCCCGCGCCACGCCGACCTGTTCGCCTCGGACCTGGACACCGAGGAGCTGATCCGGACCATCGACCGGTTCCTGATGTTCTACATCCGCACCGCCGACCGTCTCCAGCGCACCTCGGCCTGGCTGGAGGAGCAGGGCCTCGACTACGTCAAGCAGGTCGTCCTGGACGACTCCCTGGGCATCTGCGCCGACCTGGAGGCCCAGATGGAGCGGCACGTGGCCACCTACGCCGACGAGTGGCGCGCCACGATCGAGGACCCGGAGAAGCTGCGGAGGTTCGTCTCCTTCGTCAACGCGCCGGGCACCCCCGACCCCTCGATCAGGTTCGAGGCCGAGCGCGACCAGGTCAAGCCGGTGCTGATCCCGCTGGAGGCGGTCCGCTCCTGACCGCCGTCCGCACCACGCGGCCGGGAAGCCGTCCCGGCCGCCCGTCCGACACCCGCGACCCGTACCCGACCCGCGACACCCACGTCACCTGCGACACCCCGAGGAGAGGGGGCCTTCACCGATGACCGTCCTGCGCGAAGACCTGGAGACGACCCGCTGGAGCCCGGTCTGCTCCTACACCGACCTGCTGCCCGAGCGGGGCGCCTGCGCCCTCGTGGACGGCCGGCAGATCGCGATGTTCCGTACCTTCGACGGCGTCCTGTACGCGATCGACAACCACGACCCGTTCAGCGGGGCCCAGGTCCTGTCCCGCGGGATCGTGGGCACCAGGGCGGGCGAGCCCTGCGTCGCCTCGCCCATGCACAAGCAGGCGTTCTCCCTCGTCACCGGTGTGTGCCTGGACGATCCCGCGGTGTCCGTGCCCACGTACCGGATCCGCCTCGCCGAGGACGGGACGGTGGAGGTGAGTACGGGGTGAGCCCGCCGGAGACCCGGTACGGGCGGCGGTACGGGCAGAAGCCGGTACGTCGGCACGGACACGGGCCCGGACAGAGCACTGAGCACGGCGGCCGGCGAGGGACGGCCGCGCGGAGCGAGCGAGGAATGGTGAGCGAGAGATGAGCATCGCGGTACTGGACAACCCGGCGGCCTCCCCGGAGACCGCGCCCGACGCGCTGGCCGGGTTCACGATCGGGGTCACCGCCACCCGGCGGCGCGAGGAGTTCTGCGCGCTGCTGGAGCGCCGGGGCGCACGGGTGGTGCGCGCCCCGGCCATCCGGCTGGTGCCCCTGGCCGAGGACGCCGACCTGCTGGCCGCCACCCGCGACGCCCTCGCGGCCCCGGTCGACGACGTGGTGGTCACCACCGGCGTCGGCTTCCGGGGCTGGATGGCCGCCGCCGAGGGGTGGGGGCTCTCGGCCGACCTGGCCGCGCACCTGGGCGCGGCCCGGCTGCTGACCCGCGGGCCCAAGGCGCGCGGCGCGGTCCGGGCCGCCGGCCTGAACGACCACTGGACGCCGGCCACGGAGTCGTGCGACGAGGTCAAGGACTACCTGCTCGCCCAGGACCTGCGCGGCCGGCGCATCGCCGTCCAGCTCCACGGGGAGCCGCTGACCGGCTTCGTGACGTCGCTGCGCGAGGCGGGCGCGGAGGTCATCGAGGTGCCCGTCTACCGCTGGCTGCCCTACCGGGACGTCTCGCCGCTGCGCCGCCTGGTCACCCAGGCGATCTCCGGCGGGGTCGACGCGGTCGCGTTCACCAGCGCCCCCGCCGTGCTCGCCATGCTCAACTCGGCCCGCGCCGACGGCTTGGAGGACGCGCTGGTCGCGGCCTTCGCCGGGCCGGTCGTCGCGGCCTGCGTGGGCCCGGTCACGGCCGGGCCGCTGGTGGCGCGCGGGGTGCCCGTCGTGCAGCCGGAGCGGTCCCGGCTGGGCGCGCTGGCCCGCACGCTCGCCCGGCACCTGCCCGAGCACAGCGTCACCCGCCTGGTCGCGGGCGGTCACCCGCTGGAGATCCGCGGCCACGCGGTGGTGGTGGACGGCGAGCTGAAGCCGCTCCCGCCGGCGCCGATGGCGGTGCTCAAGCGTCTGGCCGAGAAGCCCGGTCACGTGGTGGCCCGCTCCGACCTGCGGACCGTGCTCCCCGGCGGCCCGTCTCGAGACTCGGCCGAGCACGCGGTGGAGATGGCCATCACCCGGCTGCGCCGTGCCCTGGGCCCCTCCGGGATCGTCGAGACGGTCGTCAAACGCGGTTACCGGCTCGCCTGCGACCGGAGCGAGAGCCTGTGACGACGCTCGTCCTGGCCGGGCACGGCACGCGCAGCGCCAAGGGAGAGGAGACGATCACCGGCCTGCGGGACCTGGTGCGGCAGCTCCGCCCCGGCATCCGCGTGGAGAAGGCGTTCCTGGAGATCAGCTCGCCCCTGCTGGCCGACGTGCTTCCCACCCTGCCCGGTCCCGTCGTGGTGGTCCCGCTGCTGCTGGCCGGCGGCTACCACGTCCACATCGACCTGCCCTCCGTGGTGGCCGAGGCGCGGCCCGACGCGATCGTGGCGGCCCCGCTGGGCCCGCACCCGCTGCTGGCGGCCATTCTCGCCCGGCGGCTGGCCGCCGCGGGACTGCGGGCCGCCGACTCGGTGATCCTGGCCGCCGCGGGCTCGTCCGACCCCGCGGCCCTGGCCGATGTGCGCGCCGCGGCCCGGCTGCTGGCGGTGCGGCTCGCCCGCCCGGTCACCGCGGCTTTCGCCGCCGCCGGCTCACCCTCGATCGCCGAGGCCCTCGACCGGCTGCGCTCCGGGCCGGCGCCGCGCATCGCGGTGGCCTCCTACCTGCTGGCCCCCGGCTTCTTCCACGACCGCCTGCGGGAGTGCGGGGCCGATCTGGTCACCGCCCCCCTGGGCGTGGACGCGGACCTGGCCGCGCTGGTGTGGGCCAGGTTCGACCGGGCTCGCCGGGCGGCCGCCGCCGATCAGGCCTCCCGGGTGGTCTCCAGCCTCAGCTCGCGGACGATCTCCTCGGCGCTGTCGTCGCGCGACGGCAGGTGCTCGGCGCCGACGAACATCTCGTAGTAGGCGTGGCGGAAGCACCCGGCCAGCAGCAGCCGGGCGCTGGCGACCGGGTCGACCTCCGGGGCGACCCGGCCGGCCCGCTGCTCGGCCGCCAGGTACTCGCTGATCGGGATCACCTCGGCCATCGGGCCGAGCTCGCTGTCGCGCATCGCCTCGCGGAACCGTACGGTGACCGTGGGCGAGGTGAAGGCGGGCAGCGCCGCGGACTGGATCTCGGAGTAGTACTCGATGCCGGCCCGCGCGATGGGGAACAGGTTGTCGGCGACCCGGCCTTTGCCGACCAGATACATCAGGCCGTCGAGGACGCGCAGCCAGACCGGGAGCCGGTCCTGGAGCAGGGCGAGGAACAGGTCGACCGCGTATCCGGGGGAGGAGCCCCGCGCGCCCGACGGCGAGGGGGCGCTCTGCGCCTCCTCGCGTTTCATGAACACGGCCAGCTCGAGGACACGGCGTCGGGTCTCCTGCGCCTTCTGGTACGGGTCGAGATGTGGAGTCGCCATGGTTGCCCTAACGTGCGCGGTCACCCGGACGATGCGCGACATCGTGCCGCACGGTTCGCCGATGTTTGCGGAGCCCTGTCTCCCCTGTTACGGAATCGCGGCCGGTTGCTGGGATGAAACGATGCGATCCGGACGCGCCTGGTGGGCCCGGTCACCATCTGTGAACCTAGGCGAAAAATCGGACAGAGCGGTAACCGCTCGCCGGGGCCGTCACCCGTCGGAGTCGCGGTCGCGGCGGCGCAGGTAGCGCTCGAACTCGGCGGCGATGGCGTCGCCGCTCGCCTCGGGCAGCTCGGCCGCGTCCTTGCGCTCCTCCAGCTCCTTGACGTACTCGGCCACCTCGCTGTCCTGCGAGGCCAGCTCGTCCACGCCGTGCTCCCAGGCCCGCGCCTCCTCGGCCAGCGAGCCGAGCGGCATCGGGATGTCGAGGAGATCCTCCATCCGGCGCAGCAGCGCCATGGTCGCCTTGGGATTGGGCGGCTGGGCCACGTAGTGCGGCACCGACGCCCACAGCGACACGGCGTGCAGCCCGGCCGCGCCCAGGGCGTGCTGGAGCACGCCGACGATGCCCGTCGGCCCCTCGTAGCGGCTCAGCTCCAGATTGATCGCTCTGGCCAGCCCCTCGTCGGTGGCCGAGCCCACGATCGGCACCGGGCGGGTGTGCGGGGAGTCGTTGAGCAGCGCCCCGAGCAGGACGGCCAGCTCCACCCCCAGCTCGCGGCAGGCCGTGATGATCTCCTCGCAGAAGGCGCGCCACCGCATGTTGGGCTCGATGCCGCGCAACAGCACCACGTCGCGGTCGGCGCCGGGCGGCCTGGCCACCAGGAGCTTCGTCGTCGGCCAGGTGATGGACCGCGTCAGCCCCTCGCCCATCTCGACGATGGGGCGGTTCACCTGGAAGTCGTAGTATTCCTCGGGGTCGAGGGAGACCAGCGGGGTCGCCTTCCACTCTTCCTCCAGGTGCGCGATCACTCCGCTCGAGGCCTCACCCGCGTCGTTCCAGCCCTCGAACGCGGCGATCAGCACCGGGTCGACGAGCTCGGGCAGACCTTCGAATTCGATCACGCGCCCCCTCCTTCTTGCCTCGCCGTCCTATCCGGCTAAGCCTATGCGCTAAGGGGCCCTTCACGTCACCTTCCGTGCGTGGTGTGAACGATCAGCACGTCGCAGCCCGCGCGTTGCGACACGCCCGACGGAACCGAACCGAGCAGGCGTCCCGCCAGGGTGTTGAGCCCGCGGTTGCCCACGACCACCAGGTCGGCCCCGCGCCTGCCGGCGAGGGCGACCAGCACGTCCACCGCGTCGCCCTCCTCGGCGGCCAGCTCGATCGCGCCGGCGCCCGCGGCCACCGCGTGCTCCCGGGCGGCGCGCAGGGCGTCGTCGGCCGGGGTGGAGCCGGTCACCTTGTAGGACAGGTCGCCGAGGACGTCGGCGGCGGCGCTGCGCTCGCGCTCGCGCATGGGGGCGTAGGCGCAGGCCAGGACCAGGGTGGCGCCGGTGGCGGCGGCCAGGGAAGCGGCCCTGGTCACCGCGCCGAAGGAGGAGGTGGAGCCGTCGGTGCCGACGAGGATGGTGCGGTAGGTCGCCATCTGATGCCTCGCAGGGGCTCGTTCGCGGTGCATGCCGGATAATTGGACTCAAAGTTCAATTAGCATCATGAACGATAGCGCCTGAGCGGTTCCCAGTACTCTTGTCCCATGACAAGCACACCGTCTTTCCGTGAAGTCCTGGCCGAGCGTGTCATGGTCGCCGACGGGGCCATGGGGACGATGCTTCAGGCCCACGACGTCACCCTCGACGACTTCGAGGGTCACGAGGGCTGCAACGAGGTTCTCAACGTCACCCGCCCCGACATCGTCCGCGCGGTGCACGACGCCTACTTCGAGGTGGGCGTCGACTGCGTGGAGACGAACACCTTCGGCGCGAACCTTTCAGCTCTCGGCGAATACGACATCGCCGGGCGTGTCTTCGAGTACTCCGAGGCGGGCGCCCGGGTCGCCCGCCGGGCGGCCGACCACTGGTCCACCCCCGACCGGCCGCGCTTCGTGCTCGGCTCCATCGGCCCCGGCACCAAGCTGCCGACCCTGGGCCACAAGCCGTACGTCGAGCTGCGCGACGCCTACTACGACAACGCCGCCGGCCTGATCGGCGGCGGCGCCGACGCGCTGATCATCGAGACCTCCCAGGACCTGCTCCAGGTCAAGGCGGCCGTCCTCGGCGCGCGCCGGGCCGTCGCCGACGCCGGGCGCGACGTGCCGATCATCGCCCAGGTGACCATCGAGACCAACGGCGCGATGCTGCTGGGCTCGGAGATCGGCGCGGCGCTGACCGCGATCGAGCCGCTCGGCGTCGACGTGATCGGCCTCAACTGCGCGACCGGCCCCGCCGAGATGAGCGAGCACCTGCGCTACCTGGCCCGCCACGCCCGCGTGCGCCTGTCGTGCATGCCCAACGCCGGCCTGCCCGTGCTGACCGCCGACGGCGCCTACTACCCGCTCAGCCCGGACGAGCTGGCCGCCGCCCACGACACCTTCACCACCGACTACGGCCTGTCGCTCGTCGGCGGCTGCTGCGGCACCACGCCCGAGCACCTGCGCCGGGTGGTCGAGCGCGTCCGCGGCCGGGAGGTGACCGCGCGCCGCCCGCGCCCCGAGCCCGGGGCCGCCTCGCTCTACCAGACCGTCCCCTTCCGCCAGGACACCTCCTACCTGGCCATCGGCGAGCGCACCAACGCGGTCGGCTCCAAGGCGTTCCGCGAGGCCATGCTGGCGGAGAACTGGGAGGAGTGCGTGGAGATCGCGCGGGCGCAGGCCCGCGACGGCGCGCACATGCTCGACCTGTGCGTCGACTACGTCGGCCGCGACGGCGTGGCCGACATGAAGGAGCTGGCGTTCCGTTTCGCCACCGCCTCCACGCTGCCGATCGTCCTCGACTCCACCGAGCCCGCCGTGCTGGAGGCCGGCCTGCAGGCCCTCGGCGGGCGCGCGGTCGTCAACTCGGTCAACTACGAGGAGGGCGACGGCCCCGAGTCGCGCTTCCACCGGAACATGACCCTCGTCCGCGAGTACGGCGCGGCCGTGGTGGGCCTGACGATCGACGAGGAGGGCCAGGCCCGCACCGCCGACTGGAAGGTCCGGATCGCGGTCCGCCTGATCGAGGACCTCACCGGGAAGTGGGGCATGCGGACCGAGGACATCCTCATCGACGTGCTCACCTTCCCCATCGCCACCGGCCAGGAGGAGACCCGGCGCGACGCGCTGGAGTCGATCGAGGCGATCAAGGAGATCAAGCGCCGCTACCCGAACGTGCAGACGGTCCTGGGCCTGTCGAACGTGTCGTTCGGCCTCAACCCGGCCGCCCGCATCGTGCTCAACTCGGTCTTCCTCAACGAGTGCGTCAACGCCGGTCTCGACGCGGCGATCGTGCACGCCTCCAAGATCCTGCCGATGGCGCGCATCCCCGAGGAGCAGCGCCAGGTCGCCCTCGACATGGTCTACGACCGCCGCCGGGAGGGCTACGACCCGCTCCAGCGGTTCATGGAGCTGTTCGAGGGTGTCGACGCCGCGGCGCTCAAGGCGAGCAAGGCCGAGGAGCTGGCCGCGCTGCCGCTGTGGGAGCGGCTCAAGCGCCGCATCGTCGACGGCGAGCGCAAGGGGCTGGAGGCCGACCTCGACGAGGCCCTGGCGCACCGCCCGGCGCTGGAGATCGTCAACGACGTGCTGCTCGACGGCATGAAGACCGTGGGGGAGCTGTTCGGCTCCGGCCAGATGCAGCTGCCCTTCGTGCTCCAGTCGGCCGAGGTGATGAAGGCCGCGGTGGCGTACCTGGAGCCGCACATGGAGCGGGTCGAGGGCGAGGTGAAGGGCCGCATCGTGCTCGCCACCGTCAAGGGAGACGTGCACGACATCGGTAAGAACCTGGTCGACATCATCCTGTCCAACAACGGCTACGAGGTCGTCAACCTCGGCATCAAGCAGCCGGTCTCGGTCATCCTGGAGGCCGCCGAGGAGAAGAAGGCCGACGTCATCGGCATGTCCGGGTTGCTGGTGAAGTCCACGGTGGTCATGAAGGAGAACCTGGAGGAGATGAACGCCCGTGGCATCGCGGGCAAGTATCCCGTGCTGCTCGGCGGCGCCGCGCTGACCCGCGCCTACGTCGAGCAGGACCTCGCCGAGCTCTTCCACGGCGAGGTCCGCTACGCCCGCGACGCCTTCGAGGGGCTGCGCCTGATGGACGCCTTCATGGCGGTCAAGCGCGGCGAGGACGGCGCGAGCCTGCCGCCGCTGCGCGAGCGCCGCGTCAAGAGCGGCGCCACGCTGGCCAGGACCCCGGTGGAGGAGCTGCCCGCCCGCTCCGACGTGGCCGCCGACAATCCCGTCCCGGCGGCGCCCTTCCTCGGTGAGCGCGTCGTCAAGGGCATCTCGCTCGCCGAGTACGCCGCCTTCCTGGACGAGCGGGCGACGTTCATGGGCCAGTGGGGCCTCAAGGCCGCCCGCGGCGGGGAGGGGCCCTCCTACGAGGAGCTCGTCGAGACCGAGGGCCGGCCGCGCCTGCGTATGTGGCTCGACCGGATGCAGACCGAGGGCCTGCTGGAGGCGGCGGTCGTCTACGGCTACTTCCCGTGCGTCAGCGACGGCGACTCGCTGATCATCCTGGACGAGGCCGGCAACGAGCGCACCCGGTTCACCTTCCCGCGTCAGCGCCGCGACCGGCACCTGTGCCTGTCCGACTTCTTCCGCTCGAAGGACTCCGGTGAGGTCGACGTGGTCGCCTTCCAGGTCGCCACCATGGGCAACCGCGTCTCGCAGGCCGCCGCCGAGCTGTTCGCCAAGGACGCTTACCGCGACTACCTGGAGCTGCACGGCCTGTCGGTCCAGCTGACCGAGGCCCTGGCCGAGTACTGGCACGCCCGGGTCCGCTCCGAGCTGGGCATCGGCGGTGACGAGTCGCTGGAGGACATGCTCAAGGTCAACATCACCGGCTGCCGTTACTCCTTCGGCTACCCCGCCTGCCCCAACCTGGAGGACCAGGTTCAGCTCATGGAACTGCTCGACCCGGCCCGGATCGGCGTGGAGCTGTCGGAGGAGTTCCAGCTCCACCCGGAGCAGTCGACGTCCGCACTGATCGTCCACCACCCCGAGGCCAAGTACTTCAACGTCTGACCGTAAGGGGTTCTCCGAGGTATGGAAGCGGTTCTCTTCGACATGGACGGGCTTCTCGTGGACAGCGAGAAGATCTGGTTCACGGTCGAGACCGAGGTGATGGAGCGGCTCGGCGGACGCTGGGGCCACGGCGACCAGGAGCGGCTGGTGGGCGGCTCCATGCCGGCCGCGGTGGCCTACATGATCGAGGTCGCGGGCGGCGGCGACCCGGATGAGGTGGCGGCCTGGATCCTGGAGGGCATGATCGACAGGCTCTCCGGTGGCGTGGAGATGATGCCCGGCGCGGCCGAACTCCTGGCCGGGGTGCGCCGGGCCGGTCTGCCCACCGCGCTGGTCACCTCCTCGGTCCGGCCGATCGCCGAGGCGTGCCTGGACGGCATCGGCAGGCACCACTTCGACCATGTGGTGACCGGTGACGAGGTCGAGCGGCCCAAGCCCGACCCGGAGCCCTACCTGACGGCCACCCGGCTGCTGGGCGTCGACCCGGCCCGCTGCGTCGTGCTGGAAGACTCCCCGAACGGGGTCACCGCGGCCACCGCGGCGGGTTGCCGGGTGGTGGCGGTGCCGAGCGTGCTGCCCATCCCCGCGGCCCCGGGCCGCCTGGTGGTCGGCTCGCTGCTGGAGGTCGACGTCGAGGTCCTGCGCGAGCTGTCGGCCCGCGAGGTCTGAGCCGCCTGTTCTGGGCCGGGCTCGCCGGCAGATGTCCTCGATGTCAGGGATGTCGCCCTCACCCCCTAGGGGATGATCCATCCTTACGGAGGAGCTCCTGCCGCGACCGCACGTGCCAGGATGGAGAGCGGGTAAGCCGATACGAGGGGGCGGTCCGCTATGACGTTCGACCAGATCGCGTGGTTGCCGGTCTGCGCCGGGGCCACCGGCGTGGGACTGGTGCTGAGCTTCCTGCTGCTGCGCCGCAGGGGGGCCGCGGCGGGGCTGCGCCTGGCGGCGTGGTCGCTGCTGCCGATGGCCGCCTACCTGACCGGCGCCCTGCGCACCCTGTGGCAGATCGGCACCGCCGTCGTCGGTTTCGTGACCGGCCTGGTGTTCAACCCCTTCGTGTGGGCCGGGGTGGCTCTGGCGGGACTGTCCGCCGTCCTCTTCCTGGTCTCCGGGGTGCTGCGCAGGCGCCGCAGGGGCGCTCCGGCAACCGCCGCGCCGTCCACGCCCGCGGTCCGCCGCGCGGGGCGGGGCAGGGCCGTGACGCCCGGCGCGCCGGGCCCGAACGCCACGCAGCCGCTGCCGAGGCCCGCGGCGCCGGCCGCCCGCAAGCCTCCCGCGAAGCCCGCCGACGACGACTTCTCCGACATCGAGGAGATCCTCAAGCGCCGGGGGATCGGGTGACCCCGGGTCACGACCCGGTTCTGTGTCACAATTCCGAGACACAAGCGGAACGCCGTCCAGACATTTTCTGGTAGATCAAAACGAATGAATTTCACGTAAATCACAGTTAAGCCACATAGCGCCTCAGAGGACTGGTCAGCGCAGCTCAGCCCATAGATTCTGCGCACGGGCCCATGATTAACGGCCCGTAGACTTATGGCGCGATACCCCGACCCGGGGGGCGCGTTCGGGACAACGTCGTCTGGGATCCAGGGGGCCAACTGTATGACCGCACCGCTCGATGTCCCCGGCACGGCCATGGAGGCCCAGCCGGAGGCCGTGACCGAAGGGGTGGGCGGAAAGGCCATCGAGGGCCGTTCGCTCGGCCAGATCGCGTGGATGCGCCTCAAACGTGACAAGGCCGCGATCGCCGGCGCTATCGTCGTGGTCTTCCTGACGCTGATCGCGATCTTCGCGGAGCGCCCGTTCGGCGGCCTCATCGCGCTGTTCGGGGATGCGCCGAACATCCCCAACAACGACCTCGTCGACCCCATGACGAGCGCCCCGATCGGCGCCTTCGGCGGCATCAGCCTGGAGCACCCGTTCGGGCTGGAGCCGGTCAACGGGCGCGACATCTTCGCCCGCATCCTCTCCGGCGCCCAGATCTCGCTCCTGGTGGCGTTCCTCGCCACCCTGCTCTCGGTGGTGCTCGGCTCCCTCCTGGGCGTCCTCGCCGGCTTCTTCGGCGGCTGGGTCGACACGCTGATCAGCCGCGCGATGGACGTCTTCCTCGCCTTCCCGCTGCTGCTCTTCGCGATCGCCATCGTGGGCGCCGTTCCCGACAAGGCCCTGGGCCTGGAGGGCAACGCCCTGCGGATCGCGGTGATCGTCTTCATCATCGGCTTCTTCAACTGGCCCTACATCGCGCGCATCGTGCGCGGCCAGGCGTTGTCGCTGCGCGAGCGTGAGTTCGTCGACGCGGCGCGCTCGCTGGGCGCGGGCAACGGCTACATCATCTTCCGGGAGATGCTCCCCAACCTCGTGGCGCCGATCCTCGTCTACTCGACGCTGCTGATCCCCTCGAACATCCTGTTCGAGGCCGCCCTGTCCTTCCTGGGTGTGGGCGTGACCGAGCCGCAGGCCTCCTGGGGCGGCATGCTCACCCTGGCGGTCAACTACTACACGATCGCCCCGCACTTCATGATCATCCCGGGTCTGGCGATCTTCATCACCGTTATGGCCTTCAACCTGCTGGGCGACGGGCTGCGGGACGCTCTCGACCCGCGGGCCCGGTAGCGAACCCGCCACCGCTTCCCGATATCTCACCGTCACTCATGACAAGGGGTGTACCACCACGATGAGGAAGACCAACGCCCTGGCGCTCGCAGCGCTGGGTACCGCGCTGACCATGGGTCTGGCCGCCTGCGGCGGCACGGCCGGTGGTGGCAACACGGGCACCGGGAACCAGAGCACCGGCGCAGCGAGCGCCGGGGCCAAGCACAACGACGCCTACACCAAGGTCGTCAACGCCTCCGACGCCAAGGGCGGCACCCTCAAGTTCGCGCTCTCCGACGAGCCCGACTCGATGGACCCGGGCAACACCTACTACGCCTGGAACTGGAACTTCTCCAGGCTCTACGCCCGCCCCCTGATGACCTACGTCCCCGCGCCGGGCGACGAGGGCCTGAAGCTGGTCCCGGACCTCGCCGAAGGCCCCGGTGAGGTCAGCGACGACGGCAAGACCTGGACGTACAAGATCAAGAAGGGCATCAAGTACGACGACGGCACCGAGGTCAAGGCCGCCGACGTCAAGTACGCCATCGCCCGCAGCAACTTCACCGACGAGCTCACCGACGGTCCGAAGTACTTCGCGGAGTACCTCGACGCCGGCGACTACAAGGGTCCCTACAAGGACAAGAACCTCGACGACTTCAAGGGCATCGAGACCCCCGACGACTACACCGTCGTCTTCAAGCTGAAGGCGCCCTTCTCCGAGTTCGACTTCCTGGTCGCCAACCCGCAGTCGGCGCCGGTGCCGCAGGCCAAGGACACCGGCATCGACTACGAGAAGACCGTCGCCTCGACCGGCCCCTACAAGATCGAGAGCCACGAGGTCGGCAAGCACTTCCACCTCGTCAAGAACGAGAACTGGGACCCGGCGACCGACACCACCCGCAAGCAGCTGCCGGACCGCATCGAGGTGCAGTTCAAGCAGAACGCCGAGGACATCGACCAGCGTCTGCTGAGCGGCCAGATCCACGTCGACCTCGCCGGCACCGGCGTGCAGACGGCCGCCCGCGCCAAGATCGTCGCGGACCCCAAGCTGAAGGACTCCTCGGACAACCCCTTCACGCCGTTCAACCGCTACGCGATGATGTCGGTCAACGTCAAGCCGTTCGACAACATCGACTGCCGCAAGGCCGTGCAGTACGCCACCGACAAGGTCGCCACCCAGACCCCGTGGGGCGGCCCGCTCGGCGGTGAGATCGGCACCACCGCGATGACCCCGACCACGGTCGGCTACAAGCAGTTCGACCTGTACCCCAGCACCGACCACAAGGGTGACGTGGCCAAGGCCAAGGAGCACCTGACGGCCTGCGGCCAGCCGAACGGCTTCGAGACCAACATCGCGGTCCGCGGCGACCGCACCAAGGAGGTCCAGGTCGCCGAGGCCCTGCAGGCCTCCCTCGACAAGGTCGGCATCAAGGCGACCATCAAGAAGTACCCCTCCGGTGACTGGAGCGCCCAGTACGCCGGCAAGCCGGACTTCGTGCACAAGAACAACCTGGGCATCATGATCGCCGGGTGGGGCTCCGACTGGCCCTCGGGCTTCGGCTTCCTCTCCCAGCTCGTCGACGGCCGCTTCATCAAGCCCTCGGGCAACTACAACATGATGGAGCTCAACGACAAGGCCATCAACGATCTGCTGGACAAGGGCATCCAGACCACCGACGCCGCGGAGCGCAACGAGATCTGGTCCCAGGTCGACCAGAAGGTCATGGAGTCGGCGGCGTTCATGTCGTTCGTCTACGAGAAGACCCTGATCTTCCGTCCTTCGAACCTGACCAACGTGTACGTGCACCCGGCCTACGGCATGTACGACTACACCTGGCTCGGCGTTCAGCAGTAGAGCCCTTCCCTAGTTAGCCAAAGGCAGGTGAAGGCCTGAAGGTGCCCGGGAGCGACCCTCCCGGGCACCGGGCCGAACGATCGTGGTCGCTTTCATCGTCCGCCGCGTTGTCGCCGCCGTGCTGATGCTCGCCATCGTCAGCATGGCGACCTTCGCGATCTTCTTTCTCATCCCGCGTGCCCTGGGACAGACCCCCGAGGGCATGGCGTCGCGTTACGTCGGGCGGGACGCCACTCCGGAGGCCATCCAGGGCGCGGTCAAGCGCCTGCACCTGGACGATCCCCTCCTGGTGCAGTACGCCCGCTTCGCGAAGGGCATCGTCGCCGGGCAGGACTACTCGCTCGGCCCGAGGAAGGCCGAGTGCCCGGCACCGTGCTTTGGCTTCTCCTTCAACAACAACCAGCCGGTCTGGCCGACCCTGCTCGACCGGCTCCCCGCCACCATCTCGCTGGCGGTGGGCGCCGCGGTCATCTGGCTGGTATCCGGCGTCAGCATCGGCGTCATCTCGGCGCTGAGACGCGGCACCGTGCTCGACCGATCAGCCATGACGGTCGCGCTGGCCGGGGTCTCGCTGCCCATCTACTTCACCGGCCTGGTGTCGCTGTCGGTGTTCGCCTACACGCTGGGCATCTTCCCCGGCGGCGGCACGTACACCGCCATCACCGACGACCCGGTCATGTGGTTCCAGGCGCTCGTGCTGCCGTGGATCACGCTGGCGTTCCTGTACGCCGCCCTGTACGCCCGGCTCACCCGGGCGGGCATGCTGGAGACCATGGGCGAGGACTACATCCGCACGGCCCGCGCCAAGGGTCTCAAGGAGCGCACGGTCGTGACCAAGCACGCCCTGCGCGCCACCCTGACCCCGATCCTCACCATCTTCGGCCTGGACGTCGGCCTGCTGCTGGGCGGGGCCGTGCTCACCGAGAGCACCTTCTCCATCCCCGGCATCGGCAAGCTCGTCATCGACGCGATCCGCGGCAACGACCTGCCCGTCGTGCTGGGCGTGACGCTGTTCGCCGCGTTCTTCATCGTCCTGGCCAACTTCATCGTGGACGTCCTGTACGCGGTGGTCGACCCGAGGGTGAGGCTCTCATGACGACTCCTCTTCCGCCGGAGTCCTTCCTGGAGCTGCGCGACCTGCGCATCCACTTCCCGACCGAGGACGGCCTGGTCAAGTCCGTCGACGGCCTGTCGTTCAAGCTCGACCGGGGCAAGACCCTGGGCATCGTGGGCGAGTCCGGGTCCGGCAAGAGCGTGACCAGCCTCGGCATCCTGGGCCTGCACAAGGGCGGCCGCGCCAGGATCTCCGGCGAGATCTGGCTGGACGGGGAGGAACTCGTCAGCGCCGGCCAGGACCACGTCCGGAAGCTGCGCGGCAAGAAGATGGCGATGATCTTCCAGGATCCGCTCTCCGCCATGCACCCGTACTACACCGTGGGCGCCCAGATCATCGAGGCGTACCGGATCCACCACGACGTGAGCAAGGCGGTGGCCCGCAAGCACGCGATCGACCTGCTCGGCCGGGTCGGCATCCCGCAACCGGACAGGCGGGTCGACAGCTACCCCCACGAGTTCTCCGGCGGCATGCGCCAGCGCGCGATGATCGCCATGGCGCTCTCCTGCGACCCGGAGCTCCTGATCGCCGATGAGCCCACCACGGCTCTCGACGTGACCGTCCAGGCCCAGATCCTGGACCTCATGCTCGACCTGCAGCGGGAGTTCAACTCCGCGCTGATCGTCATCACCCACGACCTCGGCGTGGTCGCCGAGCTGTCGGACGACATCCTGGTGATGTACGCCGGCAGGTGCGTCGAGTACGGCACGGCCGAGGACATCTTCTACCGGCCCGAGCACCCCTACACATGGGGTTTGCTGGGATCGATGCCCCGCCTGGACCGCGAGCCCACCGAGCGGCTGCTCCCGATCAAGGGCTCCCCGCCCTCCCTGATCAACGTGCCGGCCGGATGCGCCTTCAACCCCCGGTGCACCTACGCCGACCGCACCGGAGGCAAGGCCACCACGGAGATGCCGCAGCTCCTGGAGACCGACGGAGGTCACCTGGTCCGCTGCCACATGCCTCGCGCGGAACGGCGGTCCATCTGGGAGAACGAGATCAAGCCGATGATGGAGAGCGCGTGACCGTGGTTGACGTTGACGACAAGGGCGGCCGGGCCCAGGCCGACCCCGACGCGCTGCTGTCCGTCCAGGGCCTGGAGAAGCACTTCCCGGTGACCAAGGGCCTGCTGCGCCGCCAGGTCGGCGCCGTCAAGGCGGTCGACGGGGTCACCTTCGACGTCCGCAAGGGCGAGACGCTCGGCCTGGTGGGCGAGTCCGGGTGCGGCAAGAGCACCACCGGCCGGCTCATCACCCGGCTGCTGGAGCCGACGGGCGGCCGCATCCTCTTCGAGGGCAAGGACATCACCCACATGTCCCAGAGCGGGCTCCGCCCGCTCCGCCGCGACATGCAGATGATCTTCCAGGACCCGTACTCGTCGCTGAACCCGCGGCACACGGTCGGCGCCATCGTCGGCGCCCCGTTCCGCATCCAGGGGATCGCGACCGAGCAGGGCACGAAGAAGGCGGTCCAGGAGATCCTGGAGCTGGTCGGGCTCAACCCCGAGCACTACAACCGTTACCCGCACGAGTTCTCCGGCGGGCAGCGGCAGCGCATCGGCATCGCCCGGACGCTCGCGCTCAAGCCCAAGCTGATCATCGCCGACGAGCCGGTCTCCGCGCTCGACGTGTCGATCCAGGCCCAGGTGGTCAACCTCCTGGAGGACCTGCAGAACGAGCTCGACCTGACCTACGTCATCGTCGCGCACGACCTGTCGGTCATCCGGCACATCAGCGACCGGGTCGCGGTCATGTATCTCGGCAAGATCGTCGAGCTGGCCGACCGCAAGGGCCTGTACGACACGCCCATGCACCCGTACACCAACGCGCTGATGTCGGCGGTCCCGATCCCGGACCCGGCCCGGCGCAAGGACCGCGAGCGCATCCGCCTCCAGGGCGACGTGCCCAGCCCGCTCAACCCGCCGCCGGCCTGCCGCTTCCACACCCGGTGCTGGAAGGCCCAGCAGGTCTGCAAGACGGTGGAGCCGCCCCTGGTCGAGCTGGCTCCCGGCCACCGGGTGGCCTGCCACTTCCCGGAGAACGCACCCGCGGGCTTCACGCCCCCGGACTCCGCGTCCGCCGACTCAGGCCCCGTGAAGGCCAAGCTCGACTGACCGGCGCCGATCGACGCCCGCGCCCGCCCGCACGGCCGCCCCCGGCC
>NZ_BAAAVI010000077.1:0-40832 GCF_039534445.1 Streptosporangium fragile
CACCGGCCGGGCCGTGCCGCGGCGCCCGCGCCCCCGGCTAGGCGGGGACCACCGGGAGGATGATCCGGCTCGGGCGCGCGGCGGTGTGGAACACCGTCTGGCGGGCGGGCCGCATGTCCCCGGGGCCGGCGGTGTGGACGGGGACCAGCCGCTGGGGGTTGCGGTCGAAACGGGGGAAGTTGGAGCCGGCGACCTGCACGCGCAGCCGGTGCCCGCGCCGGAAGAGCTGGCTGGTGGTGCCCAGCGGGAAGCGGAACACCTCGGGCTCACCGGGGGTCAGCGGGACCTCCCGGTCCAGGCCGCGGCGGTAGCGCGAGCGCAGGATGCCGTCCACCACGCCGTACGCCCGGCCGTCGGGGTGCACGTCGACCAGGCGGACCGCCCAGTCGCAGTCCTCCGCGTCCGACGCGGCGTGCAGCTCGACCACGACCTCGCCGGTGACCTCCAAGTCCTCGGCCAGCGGCTCGCTCGTGTAGACCAGCACGTCCGCACGCGCCGCCACGGCCGCCTGGTCCTTGGGCCCGGAGTTGCGGCCCAGCAGCACCCCGGGCAGGAAGCTCGCCCCGCCCGCCGTCGGGACGGGGTCCGCCGGATCGGACACGTAGTGGTCCGCGGGCTCGCCCGGGCCCGGCGGCTCCTGGCTCAGCCGGCCGTCGCCGCGGGCCGAGTTGGCGGCGCCCCCGCCGCGCAGGAAGAAGGAGGTCTCCCGCGCCCGGGAGAGCGGCCACTCGTCCTCGTCGCGCCAGACGTTCGCGCCCATCACGAAGATCTTGGCGCGGGGCAGGTCGGCGGGGCGCCGCTCGGCCGCCGCGCGGAAGAACTCGGTGTGCACGGCGGTGAGGTCCAGGGCCGCCGACGCCCCGCCGTAGCCGTACCAGAGGTCGCCCTGGTAGTCGCCGAGGTTGCCGTGGGCCCAGGGGCCCACGATCAGGTGCTGGCTCTCCCTCGCCCAGAGCGAGGGCGCCCGCCCGCGCATGCCCGTGTAGTTGCGCAGGGTGCCCTCCAGGAAGATGTCGTGCCAGCCGCCGATGTGCAGCCCGGCCACGTTCATCCGCCCGTGCGCCGCGCCGGGGTCGATGACCTGCCAGAAGACGTCGCGGGCCGGGTGGCCGAGCCACTCGCGGTAGTACGGCGCCAGCTCGGCGAGGTCGTCCCGGTCCAGCGGGAGGCGGGCGTAGGCGGCGTGCGGGTCGCGCAGGATCTCCAGCAGCGTCTCTCGCGCCCGGTCCAGCTCTGGGCCCTCGGGCCGTCGCAGCAGATCGACCGGGGCCAGCGACTCGGCGACCCAGAGCAGCAGGAAGCCCAGCTGCAGGGCGCCGCCGGAGTACGACCAGCCGTCGTGGTACTCCGACGCCGTCAGCTGCGGGGCGACGGCCAGCAGCCCTTCGGGGGCCGCGCTCGCCGCGAGCATCTGGGTGGCGCCGATGTAGGAGGCCCCGTACATCCCGACCCGGCCGTCGCTGAAGTCCTGCGCCCGGACCCACGCGATCGTGTCCAGGCCGTCCTCGGTCTCGTCGAAGAAGGGGTTGAACGACCCGCCCGAGCTGTAGCGGCCCCGCGTGTCCTGGATGACGACCGCGAACCCCGCCTCGGCCGCCTGCACCGGCTCCAGCCCGACGATGTGCTGCGCCATGAAGGAGGAGGACTTGTTGTACGGCAGGCGCTGCAGGAGTGTGGGCCAGGGCCCGCCCTCCCCGGGGCGCCACACGTCGGCCCGCAGGATCGTCCCGTCCCGCATGGGCACGGGCACGTCACGCTCGACGTGGACGGTGGTGCGCATCAGCCGGCCTTCCTGAGATACGTCTGGCGGAGCCGGTCGACGGCGACCGCGAGGATGAGCAGGACGCCCGTGGCCACCTGCTGCCAGGAGGAGTCGACGTTGAGCAGGGTCAGGCCGTTGCTCAGCACGCCGACGATCAGCAGGCCGACGACGGTGCCGAAGATCGTGCCGGTGCCCCCGGACAGGCTGGTGCCGCCGAGGATGACGGCCGTGACCACCGCGAGCTCCAGGCCCACGCCGGTGTTCGCCGAGCTCGAACCGAGCTGGGAGGTGACCAGCAGCCCGGCGAGCGCCATGCAGGCCCCGGAGAGCAGGAACCCCGCGAAGATCGTCCGGTTGACGCGGATGCCGACGAGCCGGGCGGCGACCGGGTTCGCGCCGATGGCGTACATCTTCCGGCCGAACACCGTGTAGTGCATGAGCACGTAGAACAGGACGACGACGACCACCAGCACGACGGCCGGCATCGGGATGCCGAGGAACGGGCGGGCGGTGGCCCAGTCGAAGCCCTCGATGAAGATGCTCTGACCCTTGCCGATGACCAGCGTCAGCCCGCGGAAGATGCCGAGCATGCCGAGGGTGGTGATGAGCGCGTTCACCCCCACCACGGTGACGAGGAACCCGTTGAGCAGGCCGATGCCGACGCCCGCGAGGACCGAGAGGAGCAGGGCCGGGCCGAGGCCGAGGTCCGGGGCGGTCTCGACCAGGACGATGCCGACGAACGCCACACCGGACCCGACCGACAGGTCGAACTGGCCGGCGACGAGCAGCAGCGTCCCCGCCGCGGCGAGCACGCCGGTGATCGACACGGCCGTGAGAATGTTGCCCCAGTTGTCCCAGTTGAAAAAGTACGGGGACTGGACGGAGAAGAAGACGATCTCCGCGGCGAGGAAGACCAGGAGTCCGATGGTCTCGGGGACCCGGCGCTTCCGCGGGCCTGCCGCCCGGCCGTCCCCGGTGGCTCCCTTCCCGGTTGTCCGGGAGGTCTTCCCGGAGACCGTCGCGGTGCTCGTCCCGGAGGTCCTCCCCGCGCCCGTCCCCGGGCCGTTCCCATCGGGTGACGCCGGCGCGTGCGACGATTCGGACAGCGTGGTGTCTTCAGGCATTGATGACTCCTCCTGCGGCCTGGGTGAGCGCCTCGACCGTGATGGCGTCCCCGGTGAATTCGGCCACGGTCCTGCCGCGGACCATGACGATCGCCCTGTCGGCGAGTTCGACGACGTCTTCGTAGTCGGAGGTCGCGACGACGATCGCGCTTCCGCGCCCGGCCAGGGAGCGGATCGCCCGGTAGATCTCCTGGCGGGCGCCGACGTCGACCCCGCGGGTCGGCTCGACCAGGACGAGGATCCGGGAGCCGCGCTCCAGCCAGCGGCCCAGGACGACCTTCTGCTGGTTGCCGCCGGACAGCGTCCAGATCTGCTGCTCGGGGTCGTTGCGGGAGCGGATGCGCAGCGTGTCGTGCCAGCGCCCGTAGGCGACGGCCTCGCTTCTGCGGGTCAGGAAGGTGCCCGCGCGGGCGATGCTGCGCCAGGTCGGCGCGGCCAGGTTCTCCGCCACGGACCGCGACCGGAACATGGCCTCGCGCTGCCGGTCGCCCGGCAGGCAGCCGATCCCGGCGGCGATCGCGTCGGCGGGGTGGCGGAACCGGGCCCGCCTGCCCTCGACGGTCAGGGTCCCGCCGTCGACGGGATGCATGCCGAAGATCGCCTCGGCGACCTCGGAGGCGCCGGAGCCGACCTTGCCGTACAGTGTCACGATCTCGCCGGCGCGTACCGCCAGGTCGACGTCGGCGAAGGCGTCACCGCTGCGGGCGCCCGCGAGTTCGACCAGGACGGGCCCGCCGCCCGCCGCGGAGTCACCACCCGCCGGGAGTTCGCCGGACGCCGGAGAGCCGCCGTCCGACGGCGGTCCCTGCGCCGCCGGCCCGGCCGCCGGGAGCCCGCCGTCCGGCGCGGTCAGGTCCCGCCCACGCCTGCGGCGCTCGACCGTGCGGCCGACCATGGCCTCGACGACCTGGTCCTTGCCGACGGCCGACACCTTGTCGTGCAGCACGATGTGGCCGTCGCGCAGCACGCACACCTCGTCCGCGAGGCGGAAGACCTCGTCCAGGCGGTGTGTGATGTAGAGGATGGACACCCCGCGTCCGCGCAGGCCGTTGATCACCTCGAAGAGGCGCTCGGTCTCGGCGTCCGACAGCGCGGCCGTCGGCTCATCGAAGATCAGGCAGCGTCCCTGCCCGGCGAGGGCGCGGGCGATCTCCACGGTCTGCCGCTCGCCGAGGCGCAGGCTCCCGACCGGGCTGTCCAGGGGGAGGTCCACACCCAGTTCGCCGAGGACCCTCCTGGCCGTCGCGCGGGTCTCGCCGTTCCTGACGAAACCGCGCCGGGTCGGCCAGGCGCCGAGGACGATGTTCTCGGCCACGGTGAGCGGAGGTGCGTCGCTGATCTCCTGGTAGATCAGCCGGATACCGAGCCGCCGCGCGGTGGCGACGTCCCGGATGTCGTGCGGTGTGCCGTCGAGGGCGATCTCCCCGGCGTCGGGGTGCAGGTCGCCCGCTATCACGCGGACCAGCGTCGACTTGCCGGCCCCGTTCTCGCCCAGCAGGGCCAGCACGGAGCCGGGGGCGGCGTCGAGGTCCACGCCGTGCAGGACCTCGACGTCGCCGAACGACTTGCGGATGCCGCGCACGCTCAGGAAGGGCTGCTTCGTCACGTGTGCTCTCCGGAAGGTCAGCAGGCGTACTGCGGGTAGTGCTGCTTGACGTTGTCCTTGTTCACCACGGCGTGCGGCACGAGCAGCTGCTCGGGAACCTTCTCGCCCTTGATGGCCTTGATCAGGTACGGGACGAGGATCTCGCCGTAGCGCTCGGGGAAGTAGGCCACGCTGCCGATCCAGTTGGGGTGCTGGTAGATGACGCAGTTGGCCGGGTTCAGGTTCTGCACGCCGAGGTAGAGGTCGTTGGTGCGGTTCTGCGCGCGGGCCGCGGCCAGGGCGCCGAGGATGCCGTCCTCGTTGATCCCGACGACGATGATCCGCTTCTGGCCGGGGAGGGCGGTGAGGGTGTCGGTCATCAGCTTCTGGGCGACGTCGCCGCCCGCGCCGCCGGTGTCGAGCTTGCGCAGGTTGCGGACCTCGCCGCAGACGCTCGCGAAGCCCTCGCGGACGCCGCCCATGCGCTGCTCGTTGACCGCCCCGACCTGCAGCGCCTCAAGGGAGATGAAGGCGTCGTACTCGCAGTTGAACTTCTCCTTGAAGTACTTGCCCACCTCGTACCCGGCGAGCTGGCCGGCGTAGGTGTTGGCCGCGCCCATGAAGGCGGTCTGGCAGGGCTTCTGCTCGATGTCCACCGCGAGGACCGGGACGGAGGGGCCGGCCGCGCAGATGCGGGGCGCGGCGTTGGTGTCGGCCTGGAAGGTGATCAGGCCCTTCGCGCCGCGGGTCTTGAACAGCTTGGCGCAGTCGAGCGCCTTGGCCGCGTCGAGCTTGGAGTCACAGGTGATCAGCTCGGCCCCGGCGATCTTCGCCTGCGCCTCGACCCCCTTCTGGACGTCCTGGGGGAAACCCGAGGCCAGCGAGAGCTGGGTGAAACCGATCGTCAGGCCCTTGCCGCTGCCGGGTTCGGCCTGCTCGAACTCCACCACCCCCGCCGGAGGCTTGGGCGGCTCGGCGGTCGCCGGGACGCCGCCCGTGCCCGCCGACCCGCCGGTCGCCGGAGCCGCCGAAGACTCCGTCGCCGTCGACGCCCCGCCCCCGCACGCGAGAGCGCCGGCGAGAACCAGCACGGCCGCCGCGGCGGCACGTCCTGCCCGCTCCCATGAACCCTTCACAACTACCTCCTCAAGACGGCGGGACTTGTATGAAACGTTTCAACCGTCTTGGCGGTCGAGGCTAGGTTTGTAACGGAAGGTGCGTCAAGAGTTACGAGCAGGTTTCCAGGTCACGAAGGCGTTTCGATCCCCGGTGTTGCCTCCGGGTCGTTATTACGTTTCAATCGGCCTGTCCCGCGCTGTAGTACCCTGCGCTCAGGTGGATCACGGCGACCACCGCCGCGGTCCGGACGGGGCGATCCGTTTAGGCGACGAGGGGCCATGGCGATAGCGAGCATCAAGGAGGTCGCACAGCTGGCCAGCGTGTCGGTGGGCACGGTCAGCAATGTGCTCAACCGCCCCGAGGCGGTGTCACCGGCGACCAGGGAACGCGTCCTGAACGCCATGTCGGAGCTGGGATTCGTCCGCAACGAGTCGGCGCGGGCCCTGCGCTCCGGCCGCACCCGCACGATGGGCCTCGTCGTCCTCGACGTGACCAATCCCTTCTTCACCGACGTCGCCAAGGGCGTGGAGGCCGCGGCCGACGCGAGCGGCATGATCGTCACGCTCTGCAACAGCGACCAGGACGGCCCGCGGGAGCGCCGCTACCTCGACCACCTGGAGGAACAGCGCGTCCAGGGCATCCTCATCACGCCGGTCGAGGCCCGCAACCCCCACCTGGAGCAGATCATCGACCGCGGCACGCCCGTCGTGCTCCTCGACTGCCGCACCCGCAAACGGAACCGCTGCTCGGTGGCCGTCGACGACGTCCTCGGCGGGCGCCTGGCGGCCGAGCACCTCCTCGCCCAGGGTCACCGCCGCGTCGCCTTCGCCGGCGGGCCCAGGTCCATCAGCCAGGTGGCCGACCGGCGTCGCGGGGCGGCCGCGGCCGTGGCGGAGGCGGGTGGGGAGGCCGCCCTGACGTTCCTGGAGACGCCGTCGCTGAGCTTCACCTCGGGCAGGCACGCGGGGGAACAGCTGCTGGAGACCGACCCCGCGCGGCGCCCGACCGCCGTCTTCTGCGCCAACGACCTGCTGGCCCTCGGGCTGCTGCAGGAGCTGACCGCGCGCGGCCTGCGCGTACCCGACGACGTCGCGCTCGTCGGGTACGACGACATCGACTACGCCGCGGCGGCCGCGGTCCCGCTGTCCTCCGTCCGCCAGCCCCGGGAGGAGCTGGGCAAGGTCGCCGCGGAGCTCCTGCTGGAGGAGATCGACGAGGGCGAGAGCCACCGCCACCGCCACGTGCTCTTCGAGCCCGAGCTCGTCGTCCGCGCGTCGAGCGCGCGCCCCTGAGGTTGTCCTTCCGAGACCTTCCGGTCCGCTGATCGGGGGACCGGCCTTGCGCCCACGGGATCCGGGAACGCCGGTGACCGGGCCCCGTGGCGGGGCCCGGTCACGCTCAGGGACGGGTGCCGGGCCGGACCGGCGTCGGCGGCCGGGGCGGCGCGGCGAGAGGTGCCGCCGGGGTCGGACGGAGATCTACTGGGCGCCGGCGCCGGCGGTCACGATCGACTTGACGCTGGAGGCGCTGTCGAGCGTGTAGGAGTAGGGGATGGAGGCGACGCTGCCGCCGGCCTGGCCGGTGCCGGAGTTGACGAAGTGGTTGTTCCGGGCGACCAGCGTGCCCGGCCCCGAGTCGCCCTCGCCCAGGTGGTAGGGGTCGTCGGTGTTCTCGAAGTAGTTGCCCTCGACCAGGACGCCGGCACCCTCGGTGGAGGCCACGCCGTAGCCGGTGACGCCGCCGTAGTAGTTGTTGTAGACGTGCACCGGGTTGCCGAACCGCACGCGCGGGTGGCGCTGGGTGGAGCCGTCGAACCAGTTGTGGTGGTAGGTCACCCGCAGGTGCCCGATGTCCTCGCTGCCGTTGCCGTCGCTGTGGCCGAGCAGCATGGACTTGTCGTGGTCGTAGACCTTGTTCCAGGAGACGGTGATGTAGTCGCTGGCCCGCTTGATGTCGACGGCGCCGTCGTTGCCGTTGCTGAAGGTGTTGTGGTCGATCCACACCCGGGTGGAGTACTGGACGTTGATGGCGTCGTCGTTCCAGTCGCGGAAGGTCAGGTTCTGGACGATGACGTTGGACGCCTGGGAGATGTTGAGGCCGCAGCCGTCGATGGTCGCCCCGGAGTTGCCGACGATCGTCTTGTTGGAGCCGACCCTGATCATTCCGGAGCAGGAGATCGTGCCCGAGACCCGGACGACCGCCGCGTTGGTGCCGGAGACCGCGCTGGCCAGCGCGGCGGAGGAGTGACCGTGACCGGCGGGTTGCCGCCGCCGCCGGTGGTGCCGCCGCCCTGGGTCGCCCAGCCGACCAGGGCGGTCGCGGTGGCCGCGGCCTTCGCCGGGGCGGTGGAGGCGGAGGAGACGCCGGCCGCCGCTCCTGACAGGGCGAGGGTCATGCCGGCGACGATCGCCCCGACAACCTTGCCGTTGATCCTGCGTCGCACAGTTGAGCTCCTTGCTGGTCCGGCAGGCCGGTGCGGCCTGCGATACGGGATCCCCCCAGCGAGCACTCGCCGTTCACATCTGTGGCCACGTACGTGTGAGCGAACAGTCACACCGTAGGTAAGCGCTTTCCCCACTGTCAATGGCCGGGAAAGATTTATTGACCGTCGTCAGTGTCGTACCGGTGAAGTCGTGTCCCGCACCGGCGCCGGACCTGTGGCGGGACCGCCTCCCCGGAGCGCGGGCCCGGCGGCCCGGAAGGTGAAAGTTTCACCGGCGGACGGGGCTCAGTCGACCTCGGCGCTGCCGTTGACGCGGAGCTTGCGGCGGGCGCGGTCGTAGAAGCTCTTGGGGCCCAGGCGGACCACCCACGCGGCGGCGCGGATCGAGGTGACGGTGAGCTCGTCGCCGGGCAGCAGGTGGGCGGCGACCGCGCCGTCCACCTCCACGGCCAGCCGGCCGCTCGTCGGCAGCAGGTCGAGCGCGACCTTCTCGTCGGCCGACAGCACGATGGCCCGGTTGAACGCCGAGTGCGCCGCCGCCGGGACCACCAGGAACCCCTCCACCGTGGGGGAGACGATGGGCCCGCCCGCGGAGAAGCTGTAGGCCGTCGAGCCGGTGGGGGTGGCCACGATGACGGCGTCGGCCGCGTACCGCACGAACGGGTGGCCCTCCACGGTGATCGACACCGCCGACAGCCCGGCGCCCGGTATCCGCACCAGGGCGATGTCGTTGAACGCGGTCACCGTTGTGCCGTCCGGCAGGTTCGCCCGGACCGCCATACGCGGTTCGACCGTGTAGTCGTGGTCGTCGATGGCCGACAGCGCGGGGGGCAGCTCGTCGACGTCGATCTCCGCGAGGAACCCCAGCTTGCCGAGGTTGACCCCGAGGATCGGCGTGGGCCGCCCCTGGATGAGCCGCATGGTGCGCAGCATCGTGCCGTCGCCGCCCAGGCTGACGAGCAGGTCGGCGCGTTCGACCAGCGTGGCGGTGTCGACCGCGACGGCGCTGCAGTCGATCCGCCCCACCTCCTCGGGCAGCCCGAGGACCGTGACGTCGTGGGCGCGGGCCCACTCCACGATCGTGTCGATGGCCACCTTCGAATCACGTTTCGGGTGCAGCACCAGCCCTACGGTCTTGACCATCCCCATGGACCACACTGTACGGGGACGCCTGTGATCTCGTGCGCGGACGCCCGGCGTCGCGGACCCGGCGGTGGGGGTCCGGTGGTTTCCCCGCGGGAATTCCCTCCGGTGGCTCAGGGCTTCTGGCGGCGCTCCTTCATCCGCGCCTCGTGCAGATGACGGCGCCCGCCCGCCAGCCGCTCCCGGATCCGCCGCTCCACGTCGGCGAAGACGCCGTAGTAGCCGTCCTCGTACTCTTCCACGACCTGGTACGTCCACCGGTCGGGCAGCACGTTCCGGCCGATCAGCTCGGAGGTCACGATGTCGGCCATCTCGGGGTGTCCGGCGGCGCGCAGCATCTCCACGGCCTCGTCGAGCTGCAGGTCGGCGTGGCCGGTCAGCTGGTGGAAGGAGTACAGGTGGCCGCGGGCCCGCTCGGTCGTCTCCAGGGCCTCGGAGAGCTTGCCCAGCGCCTCGACGGTCGCCTCGTCGATGGGCACGCCGGACCGTACGTCGTGAATCACGCGACCTCCTTCACACAGGACCATTCACACCGCTTGAGCTGCGGAGATGTTCTCTCTACCCCGGCTGGTCGCGGTGAACCGCCGCCCCGGCCCCCGGAGGGCCGCCCCTGGTCTCCGAAGTCCCGGCCGGGAACGCCGCACTTTCCGTCACTCGATCGGTTCCATCGTGAACACACAGTGAAATCCCAGGAAAGGCGGGTAGCCTCCCTCGGCATGAACTGGCAGCGTAAGGCCAACGACGCCCTTGTCAGGCTCACCGGATTCCAGATCAACCGGGTAGGAAAAGCGGGCAGTGCGGCCCGTCCCGCACCCGCCCCTCCGGCGGAGGAGGCGTTCCGCCCGCCCGCCGACCCCGCGGCCGACCGGCTCCTGGTGGCCCCGGTCTTCGTCCTGTCCCCGGTCAGATCCGGCTCCACGCTGCTGCGGGCCCTGCTCAACGCCCACTCGATGCTGCACGCCCCGCACGAGCTGCACGTGCGGCGCCTCCGGGTGGAGTTCGGCACCTCGCTCGCGGAGCGGGCGATGGAGGCGCTCGGGCACAACCGGGCCGACCTGGAACACCTGCTCTGGGACCGGGTGCTCCACCGCGAGCTGGTCAGGAGCGGCAAGACCGTCGTGGTGGACAAGACTCCGGCCAACGCGTTCGCGTACAAGCGCATCGCCGCCTGCTGGCCCGACGCCCGGTTCGTCTTCCTGCTGCGCCACCCGGCGTCCATCGCCCGGTCCTGGTACGAGGCCGGCCCCGACAGGAGGACCCCCGATGAGGCGGCGCTCGACGCGCTGCGGTACATGAAGGCGGTGGAGCGGGCGCGCGGCGCGCTCACCGGGTGCACCGTGCGCTACGAGGACCTGACCGCGGACCCCGAGACCGAGACACGCCGCGTCTGCGACTTCCTCGGTGTGCCCTGGGAGCCGGGCATGCTCTCCTACGGGGAGCAGGCCGTGCTGAGCAAGGGGCTCGGCGACTGGAAGGACAAGATCCGCTCGGGGAGCGTCCAGCCGGGACGCGAACTGCCCGACCCGGAGAAGATACCGCGGTCGCTCCGGCCGATCTGCGAGAGCTGGGGGTACCTGCCGGGCGGCGGGGGGCCGACGTGAAGACGCCGCGGCCGGAGGCCATGAAGATCCGCTACATGCTCCTGCACGCGTACGGCATGGGCGGCACGATCCGCACGGTGTTCAACCAGGCGAACGCGATGGCCGCCGCCGGGCACGAGGTCGAGATCGTCAGCGTGGTGCGGCGGCGGGAGCAGGTGCAGTTCCCGCTCGACGAGCGCGTCCGCCTCCTGACGCTGGCGGACCAGCGCCAGAGCAGGCCGGTCGACTCCCTGGGGCGCCGGGCGTGGCGGCGGATCCGCGGCAAGATCGTGCCCGCGGGCGAGTTCGCGGCCTCCTACTTCACCGAACGGGTGGAGAAGGCCGCCATCGACTACGTCTCCGGGCTGGACGGCGGCATCCTCGTCACCACCCGCCCGGCGCTGAACCTCATCTCCGCCCGGAGAGCCGCCCCCGGGGTGGTGCGGGTCGCGCAGGAGCACATGAACCTGGCCGCCTACCCGGAGGGCGTCCGGTCGGCGATCGCCCGCTACTACGGGCGGCTGGACACGGTGGCGGTGCTCACCGGTACCGACCGGCGGGAGTACCAGCGGCTTCTGCCCGGCACCCCGATCGTCCGGATCCCCAACGCGGTCCACGGCACCGGCCGGCCCTCGCCCCGGCATGAGGACCGGCTCGTGGTCGCAGCCGGGCGGCTCGTCGGGCAGAAGGGCTTCGACCTGCTGATCCCCGCCTTCCGCCGGGTGGTCGACCGGCACCCGGACTGGCGGCTGCGTATCTACGGCACCGGCCCGAAGCGGGACAGGCTGCGCGACCTGATCAAGGAACACCGGCTGCGCGACAGCGTCACCCTGATGGGCCGGACCGACCGCCTCGACGAGGAACTGGCCAAGGCCTCCTTCTACGTGCTCAGCTCGCGGTTCGAGGGGCTGCCGATGGTGATGATCGAAGCGATGACCCAGGCGCTCCCGGTCGTCGCCTTCGACTGCCCGACCGGTCCGCGCGACGTGATCACTCCCGAGGTGGACGGCCTGCTCGTCCCGCCCCAGAACGTCGCCGCGCTGGCCGCGGCGATGGTCCGGCTCGTCGAGGACCGCGAGCTGCGGGACCGGATGGGCGCCGCCGCCGCCGTGACCGCGCGTGACTACTCGCCCTCGGTGGTCATGCCCCGGTGGGAGAGACTGTTCGCCGAGCTCCTCGGCCGCGGCTCCGGCACGCCCGCCGAGCCTTCCGGCACGCCTCGCTGATCGTTCCGCGCGGCCTCGGTGTGTTCCGCCGGTCTTTCCGTGTGGTCTCCGGCACGCTTCGTTGGTCGTTCCGCGTGACCCCGGCGCGTTCCGCCGACTCCGCTGCGCGGCCCGGCTGCTCCCCCCGTGGTCTCCGGCGGACCCTTCGGATTTCCCCGCCGCCGTTCGGGCGCGCCCCGCGTATCTCCCCGGCCGGGGCGCCGGTGCGGTGATTTCTCCACCATGTCGCCGGAAAACCTTTCCTGGCCGTTTCCTGGCCCCATCGCCTGCTTTCGTGTGATGCCCGTATCGGGGGTCCGGGTTTCTGTAGAAATTCATTCGATGTCCGTTTCCGGCCCCGTCGGCCCGCCGGGGCGGCCCGCCGACGGCGAGCGAGAGGTGGGAGAAGCGGCAGCTCGACGACTCTTCGTGGACAAGTGTCCATCGCCATAAACAAGACATCGAGCCCTTTTTCTGTATCTGGCGATAATGCCGTTGCCCAATCTTGGTCCGGGCGTATTCAATGCTTGACAAGATATTTAAGGGCAACCCAATATTGAGGCGTCCACGATGCGGGCCGTACCCGGGTGCGCATCGGGGGGCGGGTGATTCGCATTTCCGTCGCGGATACCCGACGTTTCCCCCCTTTTCCATTCATGGCTTCACTTTCCCCTGCCAGTACGAGTACGGATCGGTGGTGTGTGTTGTGACGGAGTTCGAGGCTGGCCGGTCGCAGCTGAGCCTGGGCACGGACGCCGCGCGGAACCTCGCGACGACGACCAAGTCGACGCCCCAGATGCAGGAGATCTCCTCGCGGTGGCTGCTGCGCATGCTCCCGTGGGTGCAGGTGTCCGGCGGCACCTACCGGGTCAACCGGCGTCTGACCTACACGGTCGGGGACGGGCGGGTGAGCTTCACCACCACCGGGTCCCAGGTGGCGGTCGTCCCGGCCGAGCTGTGCGAGCTGCCCGTCCTTCGCGAGTTCGACGACGCCGACGTCCTCACCGCCCTGGCCGACCGCTTCGTCCAGCGTGAGTTCCGCGCCGGCGACGTGCTCGTCGAGGCCGGGCGCCCGGCCGACGAGGTGGTGCTCATCGCGCACGGCAAGGTGAACAAGATCGGCACAGGCCCGTACGGCGACCAGATCGTCCTGAAGGTGCTGGCCCACGGCGACCACTTCGGCGACGAGACACTCGTCGGCGACGCCCGCGAGTGGGAGTTCACCGCCAAGGCGGTCACCAACGGCACGGCCATGGTCCTGCCCCGGCGCACGTTCCTTGAGCTGGCCGAGCAGTCCGAGGTGCTCCAGGCCCACCTGCGCCGGGTCGAGAGCGCCCCCAAGGGCCCGCAGAACAAGTACGGCGAGGCCGCCGTCGAGGTGGCCGCCGGCCACGACGGCGAGCCCGACTTGCCCGGCACGTTCGTCGACTACGAGCTCTCCCCGCGTGAGTACCAGCTGAGCGTCGCCCAGACCGTCCTGCGGGTGCACACCCGGGTGGCCGACCTCTACAACGACCCGATGAACCAGGTCGAGCAGCAGCTCCGGCTGACGATCGAGGTGCTCCGCGAGCGGCAGGAGCACGAGATGATCAACAATCGCGAGTTCGGCCTGCTGCACAACGCCGACCTCAAGCAGCGCATCCACACCCGCTCCGGCCCGCCCACCCCGGACGACCTCGACGAGCTGCTCAGCCGCCGCAGGAGCACGAGCTTCTTCCTGGCCCACCCGCACGCCATCGCCGCCTTCGGGCGCGAGTGCAACAAGCGCGGGCTCTACCCCCTGGGAGTCGACGTCGGCGGCAGCGGGGTGCCCGCCTGGCGCGGCGTCCCCATCTTCTCCTGCAACAAGATCCCCATCACCGGCACCCGCACGACCTCGATCATCGCCATGCGCGTCGGCGAGGACAACCAGGGGGTCGTCGGCCTGCACCAGACCGGCATCCCCGACGAGTACCAGCCCAGCCTCTCGGTCCGGTTCATGGGCATCAGCGAGAAGGCGATCATCTCCTACCTGGTCAGCGCCTACTACTCGGTCGCCGTCCTGGTGCCTGACGCGCTCGGCATCCTCGAAGACGTCGAGATCGGCCACTGAGAGCACCCGTCATGCGGCCCTTCGGCCTCCCCGGGCCTTCTCCGACGAGTTCGGGGCGGGCCTCGGGGACGATCCGCCGGGTCCGGACCGGCTGCTGAAGGAGGAGGAAGAAGGGACATGACGGCCACTGAGGTGACGCCCCACGCACGATCCACCCGCGAGGTCCTGGCCTGGAGCCGGGACATGGTGGAGACCGCCCTGCGCCCGGCGGCCGAGACGCTTCCCGCGTCGATGCGGCGCATCGCCGGTTACCACTTCGGCTGGTGGGACGAGCACGGCCGGCCGATCACGACCGCCGGGGGCAAGGCGATCCGCCCCGCGCTGGCCCTGCTCTCGGCCGAGGCCGTCGGCGCCGCCGCCGGTACCGCGCTGCGCCCGGCGGTGGCCGTCGAGCTGGCTCACGACTTCTCCCTGCTGCACGACGACGTGATGGACGGTGACCGGACCCGCCGCCACCGGCCCACCGCCTGGGCCGTCTTCGGGGTCAGCCCGGCCATCCTCGCCGGGGACGCTCTGCTGACGCTCGCCTTCGACGTGCTCGCGACCGGCGGCCCCCCGGCCGCCGCGGAGGCGACGCGCATCTTCAGCGCCGCCATCCAGGAGTTGCTGGACGGGCAGAGCGCCGACCTCGCCTTCGAGGGACGCGACGACGTCGATCCGGCCGAGTGCCTGGCCATGGCAGCGGGCAAGACCGGAGCGCTGCTGGGATGCTCCTGCGCCCTGGGCGCGCTGTCCGGCGGCGGCAGCCCCGAGCAGATCGAGCACCTGACCGCCTTCGGCAGGGATCTCGGGCTGGCCTTCCAGCTCGTCGACGACCTGCTGGGCATCTGGGGCGATCCCGAGGTGACCGGCAAGCCGATCCACTCCGACCTGCGCAGCCGCAAGAAGTCGCTGCCCGTCGTCGCCGCTCTGGCCTCGGGCACCGGGGCCGGGCACGAGCTGGCCGGGCTCTACCGGGGAGAGCGGCCGCTGACCGACGCCGACCTGGCCCGCGCCGCCGAGCTGGTCGAGGCCGCCGGCGGGCGGGCCTGGAGTCAGGCGAAGGCCGACGAGATGCTCGCCCGGGCGATGCGCCACCTGCGGTCGGCCGACCCGCGCCCGCGCCCGGCCGCCGAACTGGGCGCGCTCGCCCGCCTCGTCACCCGCCGCGACCGCTGACCGGCGCGGATCGCGCACTGACGGCGGAAGCCCGGGTCGCCCCGGGCTTCCGCGTCATCCGCCGTCGCGGGGCGACTTTCAGCGGCGGCTGTAGACCCGCACCCAGTCGGAGCGGCTGGCGCTCTCGGCGAGCTCGTCGGTGCCGTCGAAGACGGCCCGGTACTCACCGCTCCGGACGGCGCGCGCCTTGGCGCGGAAGGTGCCCTTCCACCCGGTGTCGGCGGAGGTCACGAACTTCCAGGCGCTCGAGCCGCGCTTGCGGAAGTAGATCTCCACCTCCTCACCGCGCAGGCTCTTCCACCGGTCGTCGTCGTTGACCTGCAGGCGGCCGGTGAAGTAGACCCAGCGGCCCTTGCGGACCGACCCGGGGTCGGCGGAGAACCGGTACACCCGGGTCTCGGCCTTGCCCTCCTCGTGCTGGACGGAGAAGTTGACCTCGTCGGTCACCTTCTTGCCGTCCTTGTCGTAGGCGTCGGCGATCGCGACCCAGCGACCCTCGAAGTCCGACTCGTCGAAGCTGGTCGTGAAGCGCCACAGGTCGCCGTGGCGGAAGAGCTTGGGCTCCTGGGCGTCCTGGGTGCGGAACCGGTCGGAGACCGGCTTGAGACGGAGCTCGACGCGGGTGGCGTCGGTGGTGCGGACCTCGATCGTGACCCGAGTGTCGCGGCCGTCCTCGACGACGACCGGGTTCGGGTTGACGCTGTCGATGCGCACGCTGAGGGCGGCCCGCTCTGCGGAAGCGGGACCGGCGCCCATGAGCAGGGACCCGCCCACGACGGCGGACAGCAGACCGACGGCGATTCGTTTCATAACGATCTTTCCTTCTTTCCCCGTTGCCAGAAGCGCTCAGGGGTAAGCGCCTCCGACTCATAAGACGTTACGGAATTGGCTGATGTGGCCTGAAGTCGAGAAAAAGCCCGAAGAAAGTTTCAGTAAGATTACGTTTCGCCATAAAAACTGCAGGTCGATCGCCATAATTAGTGATCTTTATAATTTTTCCTCCGAGACAGAAGATGTCCGATTTGTCGGGAATAGGGTTCCGGGTGTGGGGAGACCGGTGCTCCCGTGAAACTTCTCACAAAGCGACAAAACCGACATAAACTGGTGACGTCGAGGTGCCGGGGGCGGATAGCGTTTGCGTATGAGTGCCACGATCGTCGCCAAGGACCTCGCCGCCGGACACGGCGACCGAGCGCTGTTCTCCGGGCTCGACCTGGTCGTCGCCCCGGGCGACGTGATCGGCCTGGTGGGGGTGAACGGGGCGGGCAAGTCCACGCTGATGCGCATCCTCGCCGGTCTCCAGCCCCCCGAGCACGGCTCCGTCCGGCTCAGCCCCGCCTCGGCGACGGTCGGCTACCTTCCCCAGGAGCGCGAGCGCCGCGCGGACGAGACGGTCGCCGCCTTCCTGGCCCGGCGGACCGGAGTGGCCGCCGCGCAGCGCGCCCTGGACGCCGCGACCGAAGGGCTGGTCGAGGGCCGTCCGGGCGCCGACGACGCCTACGCCGCGAGCCTGGAGCGCTGGCTGGCGCTGGGCGGTGCCGATCTGGAGGAGCGGGCCGGGGAGGTCGTCGCCGAGCTGGGCCTCGCCGTGGAGCCGGACCGGCCGATGACGGCGCTCTCCGGCGGCCAGGCGGCGCGGGCGGGCATGGCGTCCCTGCTGCTCAGCCGCTACGACGTCTTCCTGCTGGACGAACCCACCAACGACCTCGACCTGGAGGGCCTGGAGCGGCTCGAACGCTTCGTCGCCGGCCTGCGCGCCGGGACGGTCCTCGTCAGCCACGACCGGGAGTTCCTCGCCAGGACCGTCAACCGCGTCGTCGAACTCGACCTCGCCCAGCAGCTCGTCCGGGTTCACGGCGGCGGCTACGAGGCGTACCTGACCGAGCGGGAGGTCGCCCGCAGGCACGCCCGCGACCAGTACGAGGAGTACGCCGAGACCGTCGCCTCACTCAAGGCCCGCGCCCTCAAGCAGCGCAACTGGATGGAGAAGGGCGTCAAGAACGCGCGCCGCAAGATGACCGACAGCGACAAGATCGGTCGCAACGCCCGCATCGAGACCACCGAGAAGCAGGCCACCAAGGCCCGTCAGACCGAGCGGCTGATCGAGCGGCTGGACGTGGTCGAGGAGCCCCGCAAGGAATGGGAGCTCCGGATGGAGATCGCGGTGGCTCCCCGCGCGGGGGCGGTCGTGGCGACCCTGCGCGAGGCCGTCGTCCGTCGCGGCGCCTTCACCCTCGGCCCGGTGAGCCTGCAGATCGGCTGGGCCGAGCGGGTGGCGGTCACCGGGGCCAACGGTTCGGGCAAGTCCACCCTCCTCGGGGCGCTTCTGGGCCGGATCCCGCTCCAGGAGGGCCACGCCTCGCTCGGGCCCGGCGTGGTCGTGGGAGAGGTGGACCAGGCGCGGGGGCTCTTCCTCGGCGGCGAGTCCCTGGCGGACGCCTTCGGCGCCGCGGTGCCGGAGCTGGTCCCCGCCGACGTGCGCACCCTGCTCGCCAAGTTCGGGCTGCGCGCGGCGCACGTGGGGCGCCCGGCCGCCACCCTGTCGCCGGGGGAGCGGACCCGCGCCGCGCTCGCCCTGCTCCAGGCGCGCGGGGTGAACCTGCTCGTCCTCGACGAGCCGACCAACCATCTGGACCTGCCCGCGATCGAGCAACTGGAGTCCGCCCTGGCCTCCTACCCCGGCACGCTCCTGCTGGTCACGCACGACCGGCGGATGCTCGACGCCGTGCACACCACCCGGCACCTCCACGTCGACGCCGGTCGCGTCACGGAGCGCTGAGCGGGTCCGCGTGGCCGTCTCCGCCGGTGGACGGCGCTCCCCTCCGGTGGACGGCGCTCCCCTCACCCCGGGCGGGCGGCGCGGTCCGCTCTCCGCGGTTCCCTCCCGGGCCTCCGCGGTTCCCTCCCGGCCTCCGGGGCGCCGGCCCGCCGGGCGCCCGGCGGGGCTTGCTGGGGAATTGCTGGTTTTTTCGCAAGCGGCCCGCAAGTAATTGCTTGTTCTGCTCTATAGTTTCATCATGACGCGACGGCTTGCAGAGGTGGCCAAGAAGGTCGGAATGAGCGAGGCGACCGTGAGCCGCGTGCTCAACGGCAAGCCCGGGGTGTCCGAGGCCACTCGCGAGGCCGTGCTCACCGCGCTCGACGTGCTCGGCTACGAGCGGCCGACCCAGCTGCGGGGCGACCGGGCGAGACTGGTCGGGCTCGTCCTCCCCGAGTTGCAGAACCCGATATTCCCCGCCTTCGCCGAGGTGGTCGGGGGAGCGCTGGCCCAGCAGGGGTTCACGTCCGTGCTGTGCACCAGAACCCTCGGCGGTGTCTCCGAGGCGGAGTACGTCGATCTGCTGCTCCAGCAGCAGGTGTCCGGCGTGGTGTTCGCCGGAGGCCTGTTCGCCCAGGCCGACGCCTCCCACGAGCACTACCGGTTGCTGCTCGAACGGCGCCTGCCGACCGTGCTGGTGAACGCCGCGGTGGCGCACCTGGCCTTCCCACAGGTCTCCTGCGACGACGCGGCCGCCGCCGAGATGGCGCTCGGTCACCTGCGCTCGCTGGGGCACGAGCGGATCGGCATGGTGCTGGGGCCGCCCGATCACGTGCCCTCCCGCCGCAAGCTGGAGGCGGCCGGCATCGACCCGGAGTTCGTGGAGCACACCATGTTCTCCCTGGAGGGCGGGCACGCGGCGGCGGCGCGGCTGATGAAGCGGGGCGTGACCGGCGTCATCTGCGCCAGCGACGTGATGGCCCTGGGGGCCATCAGGGCGGCCCGCAGGGCCGGGCTCACCGTGCCCGGTGACGTCTCGGTGATCGGCTACGACGACTCCGCGCTGATGAACTGCACCGACCCGCCGCTGACGACGTTGCGCCAGCCGATCGACGCGATGGGCCGCGCGGTCGTCGACCTGCTCGTCGCCCAGATCGACAAGGCTCTGGTCTCCGCCGACGAGCTCCTGTTCGAGCCGGAACTGGTGGTGCGGGCCTCGACGGGCCCGGTCAAGCGCTAGAGGGGGAGGGCCCCGTTCTCGCGGCCGTGACGCGGGGTGCTGCCTGGTGCCGCGCCGTACGCGTCCGGCACGCGGAAAACGGCCGGATACCCCGGATACCACCGGAGACGGCCCGGCCCTGGCGCGGCGTGTCCGGCCCCGGTCGGTGCGGGTGACGCCGGGAGACACGTGAAGCCCTTCACGACCGTTTCTCCCGGGCTTCACGCCTCTCCCGGGCTTCACGCCTCTCCCGGCTTCGTGCCTTTTCCGGGCTTCACGTTTTTCCGGGCCGGATCACGCGCACCGGCCGCGATCGGCCACGCGGCGCCGCGGGGTCTCAACCGGCGGGAACCGGGGTCACGGTGAATGTGACGTTGCTCGACCGCGGAAGGCCGTTGAAAAGAACGTCGACCCAGTAGTTGGTGGCCTTGTAGGCGGTGTCGGGAAAGGTGTTCGCGGCCCCGTACCGGTATACGCCGTTGCCCCCTGACGTGCCGTTGGCGGGTGCGACGAGTGGGCCGTTGGTGTACTGCGTGGAGAAGTATGAGCGGGTCGTCGAGTAGTACCCGGCTGTGGTGTGGTAGGAGGCGACGTAGGTGGTGTTGGCGGTGATGGTGACGGGGGTGGGGAAGGTCGCCTGCTGCCATCCGGAGGCGGTCTCGTCGGTGAAGGTGACGGTTGCGAGCAGTTGTCCGTTGCTCGTCCACAGGCTTCCGGTGTGGGGTCCGGTGTTCTGCGTGCCCTTGTAGAAGCGGATGCCCTTGATGAGCCCGTTCTGGGTCGCCCTGAACTTCACGCCCAGCGTGACCGCCTGGGGGTCGGGGCTGGACGGGACCGCCGGGACCGCCGCGTCGTCCCACAGGCTCTGCGGGGTGAACACCACGTCGACCCAGTAGTTGGTGGCCTTGTAGGCGGTGTCGGGAAAGGTGTTCGCGGCCCCGTACCGGTATACGCCGTTGCCCCCTGACGTGCCGTTGGCGGGTGCGACGAGTGGGCCGTTGGTGTACTGCGTGGAGAAGTATGAGCGGGTCGTCGAGTAGTACCCGGCTGTGGTGTGGTAGGAGGCGACGTAGGTGGTGTTGGCGGTGATGGTGACGGGGGTGGGGAAGGTCGCCTGCTGCCATCCGGAGGCGGTCTCGTCGGTGAAGGTGACGGTTGCGAGCAGTTGTCCGTTGCTCGTCCACAGGCTTCCGGTGTGGGGTCCGGTGTTCTGCGTGCCCTTGTAGAAGCGGATGCCCTTGATGAGCCCGTTCTGGGTCGCCCTGAACTTCACGCCCAGCGTGACCGCCTGGGGGTCGGGGCTGGACGGGACCGCCGGGACCGCCGCACCGCTCCACAGACTCGACGAGGCGGACGACTGGCGTGCGGCGCTCACCGCCCCGCCGGGAGCCGCGGAGCGCTGCGCCGCGTTCGCGCTTTCCGGCACGGAGCGCTGCGCCGCGTTCATGCTTTCCGGCACGGGCCGCTGCGCCGCGTTCGCGCTTTCCGGCGTCGCGGTGAGTACGCCTGCCGCGAGGACGGCCGCGAGAGCCGCCGCGAGCCAGGAACGTCCGATATTTCGGGGAAGCGCCCGAGGGTGACCGATATCAATCACGAATTTATCCATTTCGCCTGTGATGCATGGTGACGTCGCATATCAATAGGCGTCCGATCGCTCGATCCTACAGAATTCACATTTCGTTTCCGTGAATCGACATGCGGGTGGGCCCGGGAGCTCCTCGTCGGCGGGTTGCCTCGGGGAAGGGCACCCGGCCGCCTTCCCGTGAGGGACAATGCGCTGTTCGGGACCATGATCCCGGCCTGGGTGCCGAGGTGGGCCGGTGATCGGAACGGGTGCGGCGCCGGGCGCGACGGCCCGCGCGGCCACGTCGGGCACCGATTCCCTCCGGCGTGTCAATGCGCTTCCGCGGCACGGACCCGGATATTTTGATCGCGATCACGGCCGGTGGGGGCGTGTGCGTCCCCCGGCGCTCGGAAAAATCCAGCCACCGATTCATCGTGTTCGTCGGAAAATATAAAAAACAGATTAGGGAAGAGGAGGAACCGGTGCGTCGTGTCGTAATTCTGATGGCCGGTGCCCTTGCCGTTATGGCGACGGGCCTGCAACCCGCGAGCGCGGAGGACACCACCGTCACGTTCACCGTGACGGCGGGCCCCCTGACGATCGCGGTGCCCACGGCGGTGGACCTGGGCTCGGGAGATCCCAGCACCACGATCGCCGACTCGCTCGGTACCGTCACGGTCACCGACGCGCGAGGCGCGAACCCGTCCGCCTGGACGGCGACGGTGTCGTCGACGGACTTCACCGCGTCGGGCGTGCCGGCCATTCCGGCCTCCGCCGTGACCTACACGCCGGGGGCGGCCACCGCGACGAGCGGTGACGGAAACTTCACCCCGGGAACGCCCGCCGCCCTGAGTTCCACTCCCATCACCGCCTTCACACATAGCGCGGGCACCGGCAGCAACACCTGCTCCTGGAACCCGACGCTGTCCGTCGCCGTGCCCAACACCGCCACGGCGGTCACCTACACCGGGACAGTGACCCATCTGGTGGCATGACCGGGTGCTTCCAGTGCTTGCGATGACGCTGCTGTTCACACTCTGCCAGGGTGTGGACAGCAGCGGGCCGGCGGCGTCGGCCGGGACTCGGGCCCGGAGCGCGGCCGAGGACGACCGGTTCGGCATCCGGCTGCTGGAAGCCCCCGTCAAGCGCCGGGGCGACCCACGAGCGCTCTACCAGATCGTCGACCACCTCGCCCCCGGTACGACCATCCACCGGCGCGTACAGGTGACGAACCTGTCCGCGAAGGCACTGCACTTCCAGATGGGTGCCACGGCGGCCGGGATCGACAGGAGCAGGTTCACCGTCGCCGCCGCGAACACGGCGAGCGAGCTGACGAGCTGGATCTCGTTCGACCGTGACTCCTTCGAGGTACCCGCGTACGGCAACGCGCCGGTGAAGGTCACGATCAAGGTCCCGCCGGACGCGTCGAAGGGGGAGAGATACGCCGTCATCTGGGCGCAGGTCGCGGCCCCGGCGAACGACGTCCGCAACGTGGGCGTGAACACCCAGGTGGGCATCCGGGTGTACCTCGACATCGGGCCCGGTGGGGAACCCCCGTCCGACTTCCGGATCGAGAAGCTGATCCCCGCGCGGGCCAAGGAGGGCCAGGCGGAGGTCAGCGCCATGGTGCACAACACCGGCGGGCGCGCGCTGGACATGAGCGGGTCGTTCACCCTGTCCGACGGGCCGGGAGGGCTGAGGGCCGGTCCGTACCCCGCGACGCTCGGCACCACGCTGGCTCCCGGCGACAGGGCGCCTGTGGTCGTGCGGCTGGACGAGCGGCTGCCCAACGGCCCGTGGGAGGTCCGGCTGTCCCTGTCGAGTGGGCTGATCAAGCGGACGGTGACGGCCACGTTGACCTTCCCGGCCGCGGGCGGCACGGGGCCGCCGGTGGAGGTGAGATCGAACGGCGTGCTCCACGGCGCCCTTCTGGCGGGGGTGCCGGCCGTCGCCGTCCTGCTCCTTCTCCTCGTCCGGCGACGTCGCTCCGGTAGGGGATAGGCGGCTGCGCGGTCCGGCGGCCGCTGTCCCCGTCCGGGCCGCACGTGGGGGTACGGCATCCTTCGTCCCCGTGATGACGCGTTCGGTACGGCGACCGGCCGTACCCCGCGCGGGTCGTCCGGCCGGACCTCGGCCGCCGCGCCCCCTGACGGGTGCGAGTTCGTCCGGGTCGTGATCGACGCGCCGCGTCCGCGTCACGCGGCGAGCGGTACGGCGCGACCCGGGCCGCCGCCGGCGGCGTGCCCTTCCCTCGGGAACCGGCGAGCACGCCGCCGGGGCACGGTTCAGCCGGCGAGGTACAAGCTCTTCCACGTGCCCGAGTACAGGCAGGTGAGCGAGGGCTTGGCGGCCCGCGGGCCGGAGCACACCTTCAGCTCGACCTGGTAGAGGTCGTGCTGGCGGAAGGAGAAGGGCTTCGGCGTGCCGTACGTGCAGTCGACGACGCTGCGGTGCTTGAAGGGCAGCCCGCCGTTCTCCGTGCGGTAGGTGATGCGGAAGACCGCCCAGCCGCAGGAGGACCCCCGGGTCAGGTCGCGGAGCCGTCCGGAGATCCTGCCGGTCGCGGCCGCGGGGATGTCGGCCTGGTCCTCGCCGTACGTCGCCACGGTACCCTGCACCTTGGCCTTGCCGCCGGGGGCGTAGTAGGGGCCCCACTCGGCGGCGGAGTGACCGTCCGCGGCGGCCGTACCGGTCGAGGCGTGGGCGGTCGCCGGGGCGGTCACGAGGAGGGCGGCGGCGAGGGCGAGGCCGGTGAGGGGGCGGGTGATGGTCATGGGAGCGGTTCCTTTCCTGCTGGGGTACCCGCAGTGTGCGGCGGCGGGCTTTCAGCCGGGTTGACCGCGTACTGCAGACGAGTATCAGCCGTCTGTCACGGGGAAAGGGGTCAGGGCAGGAGGTGCGCATCATGGAAGCGCTGGGAATCGACATCGGCGGGTCAGGGATCAAAGGTGCGCCGGTGGACGTCACCACGGGGCGGTTGACACGGGAGCGGTTGCGGATCCCCACACCCGTCCCGTCCACGCCCGAGGCGGTCGCGAACGTGGTGGCGAAGATCGTCGAACACTTCGCCTGGGACGGACCGGTCGGCGTGACCTTCCCCGGCGTCGTGGTCGACGGGGTCGCCAGGTCGGCCGCCAATGTGGACAAGCACTGGATCGGCACCGACGCGCGGAAGCTGTTCACCACGGTGGCCGGTGTGCCGGTGACGGTGCTCAACGACGCCGACGCGGCGGGGCTGGCCGAGGTGGCGGCCGGAGCGGCCAAGGACAGGCCGGGAGTGGTGATGCTGCTGACCTTCGGCACCGGGATCGGCAGCGCTCTGCTCGTCGACGGGAAGCTCGTGCCCAACACCGAGCTCGGCCACCTGGAGATCAGGGGCAAGGAGGCCGAGAAGCGCGCCTCCGACCACGCCCGCGAGGTTCACGACCTGAGCTGGGAGGAATGGGCCGACAGGGTGCGGGAGTATCTGGAGCACGTCGAGGCGTTGTTCTCCCCGTCGCTGTTCATCATCGGGGGAGGCGTGAGCAAGAAGGCCGACAAGTTCCTCCCGGAACTGAAACTGCGCACCCCGATCGTCCCCGCCACGCTGCGAAATGAGGCGGGTATCGTGGGCGCGGCGATGGCGGCCGTGAAAATGTAGCGGCCTGATGCGTTAAATGCCGGGAAGGCCGTTTATGTTTTGATCTTCTTTTTGCGGACACGCCCTCCGGCCTGGGTAAATAGCGGTCGTCAGGTAGATCGCATCTGCTGGAGGCGGAGAGACGTGAAGCAGCCGACGGAGATTCTGTCCCGCTGGGCGATGATGGCCGCGGTGGCCGCGATGATCGCGGGGGCGGCGGGTCCGGTGATGGCGGCGAGGGCGGACGGGGAGGTCCAGCTCTCGCCGTACCGGACCGAGCCGGGCGCTACCGTCAAGATCATTGTGTTCGAGTGCGAAGGGCCGGCCTTCGCCGAGTCCGAGGGCTTCGTGGAGGACGTCGCGTTGGAGGACGACGACCTCGGGACCATGGTGGGCTGGGCGCGGATCGACGACGACGCCCTCGGCGGCTCCTACGGCATCGAGGTCGACTGCCAGGGGGGCGGCGGCAGACGCTTTGGCACGTTCCATGTTCTCGGTGAATACGGCTTCGGGGGGTACGGTCCGGAGACCGGCGGGGGAGGCCTGGCGTCGGCCGACGCGGCGGGTGAAGCCGGCGCGGCCGGACGCGGGTCCGCGGTATCCGGCGCGACGGCCGGGTCCGGTGCGGTCACCGGGGGTGAGGGCGCGGACAGATCCGGCGCGACGGCCGGGTCCGGTGCGGTGATCGGGTCCGGTGCGGTCGCCGGACGGGGGAGTGCGGCCGGTGGGGCCGGGGCGCGGACCGGGTCCGAGGCGGCGGGCGGGCCGGAGAGGGTGCCCACCGCGCTGCTCGGCTGGGGCGCGGGTGCGACCGCCGCGCTGGTCGCCGTCGGCGGCCTCGTTCTCGCGGTGCGCCGCAGGGCGGCGGGGCGTGGCTGATCTCAGGGCGGCGACGGCCCTGGGGCTCGGGGTCGTCCTGCTGCTCTCGGGCTGCGTCCGAGCCGTCGGCAGGGAGGCCGACCCGCGGCTGGTCCGCGCCCTGCCGGTCGTCGCCCCCGTCCCGCCCCGGCTTGCCGGAGCGGTCGGCCCCGGGCGGGTCGCCAGGGGCGCCCCGGCGGCCGGGACGGGCGAGGACGGCTGGCCCCGGCCGCTGGAGCAGTCACCGGGCAGGTCCGAGCCGGTGACGGTCGTGGTGCCGCGTGCCGGGGTGAACGCCCCTGTCGTGCAGGTCGACTCCGAACTGGACGGGAGCGTGGAGGTGCCCTCCCTGTACCGGGCGAACCTCGCCGGCTGGGACCGCCTGGGGCCGACCCCCGGGGAGAACGGTTCCGCGGTCATCCTCGGCCACCTCGACACCAAGACCGGCCCCGCCGTCTTCGCCCGTCTGTCACAGGTGCGCCGGGGGGACGCGGTGGTCGTACTGCGCGATGACGGGACGGCGGTGGTCTTCCGGGTCTCGGCCGTCGAGCGGGTCCGCAAGGCCGCCTTCCCGGTGAAGAAGGTCTACCAGGTGCTCCCATACCCGGCCATCAGGCTTGTGACCTGCGGAGGAAGGTACGACTTCGACCGTCACTCCTACGAGGACAACCTGATCGTCTACGGTGACTTCGCGGCCCTGTACCGGACCTCCGACTTCCTGCGCGGCTGACGGCCGCGACCGGCGGGGCGGGCGCTGCCCCCCGCGGGGACACCGCCCGCCCCCCGCCCGCCCCGCCGGCGGCGCGACCGGCCTCGGGTCCGGGCGGCCGGGACACGGGGGCGGACCAGGGCGTGTCAACAGCCCCAGGACTGGTGGTAGACCCCGTAGATGTTGTACCAGAAACCGACGTTCTTCCTCGCGTTCGCCGGTACGCAGTGGAACTCGTTCGCGGACCAGGGCTTGGTGACGAAGATCAGCTCACTGCGGTGGTCGCAGTTGCGGTAGACGCCGGACGTTCCGTCTTTGTACAGGCCGCACTTCTCGGCGGCCGTACGGGCCCGCCCGCCGGCGGTGATGTCCGGGGCGGCGGCCGACGCCGTGCCCCCGGTCGGCAGAACGGCCGCGGCCAGCATGGCGGCGGCCAGCATGGTGGCGGCAGTCGAGCCACGGCGCGGGATGCTTGGTTTCTTCACGATCTCTCCCCGGTGGGGGAGCCGCGGATCTCCGCGGCTCCCCGCCGACTTCCTTCCGACAACGATCACTTGGGACGCGGGGTGCCCTTCTCGAACGGCGGCCCCGGGGGCGTTCGCCTAGTAGAGATACCGCCCTGCGGCCCTCACGACCCGGTAGGAGGTGGCGGCCTCGGTCAGGCACCAGCCGGACGAAGCGTGCTGGTCGATGCAGATCCTGCGCATCTCATGCCAGAAACGCTCGTCGATCCACCTCCTGGTCTCCTCGTCCGGGCCCAGCTTCAGGTGGCTCCTGCCGCCGTAGTTGCGGTAGCCGAAGTCGTGCTGGACGCAGGCGATGTGGAACCTCCTGGCCTGCGGTCCGGGCATCGCGTTGCAGCCGTTGTTGCCCCAGTCGAAGGGCGCCACGTGCGGCTGCCTGACGAAGTCCGCGGCGTTCAGGTTCATGAGGTGATCGGCCGTCGCCCGCAGGGACCTGCCCTGGGCCTCGGCCGAGGTCCCGGTGCCGGCCAGGAGCCCGAGGCTGAGGACGGCGGTCGTGGCCGCGGTGATGGCTTTCCTGATGAATCGGGGCTGATTCACTTTTTCTCCTATCTGTCCGCGCCGCCGGACGCGGCGGCGAGTTCGACAGGTGAATCGTCGTGTCAGCCGGCAGGCGGAAAGAAGGGGTTTCCCGTCGCCTCGGAGGACGGGCGACTGGGAAACCCGACACCTTTCACTCATCCTGGAATAAGGGAAATACGTAGCCTGTCGGGCGAAATAGGTGAGACCGATCGTTGGGAATTCATTTCTGTGTTTCCTCGTTTCCTCGCATCGGATTCACCGGTTCCCGTCGGCCACTACCGTGGGTGATGAATTGGATTCACCCAGGCCGGCAGGGGAAAGCGGGATCGGAAATGCAGTGGGAAAGGCCCGGCGGCCCACACGCGACGGCCCGGTACGGGGACGCCGACGTCCAGGCGGAGGAGCCGGAGACCAGCCCCGGGGCCAGGCTGCGGCGGCTGCGGGTGGAGCGAGGGCTCTCCCTGAACGAGCTGTCTCGGCTGACGCACTACAGCAAGGGCTATCTCAGCAAGATCGAGACGGAGGAGAAGACGCTGACTCCCGGGGTGGCCCGCCGGTGCGACGAGGCGCTGCAGACCGGCGGTGAGCTGACGGACCTGGTCGTGCGCGTGGCCGAGGTGTGTCCGTACCGGGGATTGAGCGCCTACGGGCCGCGCGACTCCCGCTGGTTCTTCGGCCGGGACCGGGCCGTGGGCGTGCTGGTGGGGTGGTTGGCCGAGCGTCTGCACGGGCGCGAGCACGGGCCGCTGGCCGTGGTCGCCCCGTCGGGGGCGGGTAAGTCCTCCCTGCTGCGGGCCGGGCTGCTGCCCGCCATCGGCCGTGGGGCGCTGCCCGCGGCGGGTTCCCGCACATGGCCGGTCGTCGTGTGCACACCCGGTGCGCGCCCGGTCGGTGAACTGCTGGCCCGTCTCGGCGTGGTCACCGGCCTGGCCGTCCCGGCCCTGGCCCAGGCACTCGCCGAAGACCCCGCGGCCTTCGCCGCCCAGGTGCGGACCGGGCTGACCTGCCGGTACCGACCGGACCGGCCGGGTGAGGACGCGGCGACCGGCGCCCCCGCCGCGCCGCGGCGTCTGGTGCTGGTGGTGGACCAGCTGGAGGAGATCTTCACCCTCTGCGGTGACCCGGCCGAGCGGCGGGCCTTCCTCACCGCGGTGCACGCCCTGGCCGCCGGCCCGCCCTCCGGAGACCCGGCCCGGGGAGCGGCGGCACTGGTCGTGCTCGGGGTGCGCGCCGACTTCTACGGCCGCTGCCTGGCCTACCCCGACCTGGTGGCGAGTCTGCGCACCGGGCAGCTGCCGCTCGGGCCGATGAGCCTGCCCGAACTGCGCGAGGTCATCACCGGTCCCGCCCGCGCGGCCGGTCTGACCCTGGAGCCCGGACTGGTGGAGTTGCTGCTGCGGGACATGGGCGTGCCGGCCGAACCGGCCGGGCCCGAGACGGACCCGGTACACGAGCCCGGTGCGCTGCCGCTGCTGTCGCACGCGCTGCTGAGCACCTGGCAGCAGCGCCGGGGCGACACCCTGACCGTGGAGGGCTACCGGCTGACCGGCGGGATCGGCGGTGCGGTGGCCGCCACCGCCGAAGGCGTCTTCACCCGGTTGGACCCCCACCGGCAGGAGATCGCCCGCCGGGTGCTGCTGCACATGGTGTGCGTCGGCGAGGACGACACCGAGACCCGCCGCCCGGTCGACATCCGGCACCTGCCCGATGCCCACTTTCCCCCCGAGGCCACCGCCGAGGTGATCGAGTCCTTCGTCCGGGCCCGCCTGCTCACCCTGGACGCCGACCACGTCCAGCTCGCTCACGAGGCCCTGCTGCGGGCCTGGCCGCGGCTGCGCGAGTGGATCCTCGCCGACCGCGCCGGGCTGCGCGTCCACCGGGAGCTGGCGGAGGCGGCCCGGGGATGGGAGCGCGAGGGCCGCGACCCCTCCCTGCTGTATCGCGGCGCCCGCCTGCGGGCGGCCCACGAGTGGGCCGCGTCCGCCCCCGCCGCGCTGACCGTCGTGGAACAGCGCTTCCTGGACGCCGGCCTGGCCGCGCGGGCAGCGGAGCAGGCCGCGGCCCGTCGCCGTGCCCGCCACCGGCGCCACCTGACGGCCACGCTCACCGCCCTGCTGGTGCTGGCCGTCGCCGCCGGCGTCTTCGCCGTCCGGCAACGCGACTTCGCCCTGTCGCAGCGCGCCGAGGCGCTCTCCCGCCAGCTGGCCACGCAGAGCGAACTGCTGACCGGTGACCCGGCCACCTCCGCACGGCTGGCCGCCGCGGCCTGGCGGCTCGCCCCGACGGCAGAGGCCCGCGCCGGCATGGCCTCCCTGCTCCGCAGACCTGACCGCGCCGTCATCCCCGGCAGCGTGTCGGCGGTGGCGTTCAGCCCGGACGGGCGCACCCTGGCCGGTGCGGCCGATGACGGGACGGTGCGGTTGTGGGACGTGGCCACCCGCCGCGCGGCCGGCGCCCCGCTCACCGTCCACCGGAGAGGCGCGCAGTCGGTGGCGTTCAGCCCGGACGGGCGCACCCTGGCCGGTGTCGGCGGCGGCACGGTGCGGTTGTGGGATGTGACCACCCGCCGCGCGGTCGGCCATCCGCTCACCGGGCAGGACAGCTGGGTGGTCTCGGTGGCGTTCAGCCCGGACGGGCGCACCCTGGCCGGGGCCTCCCATGATGAGACGGTGCGGTTGTGGGAGGTGGCCACCGGTCGCGCGGCCGGTGCTCCGCTTACCGGGCACCGGAAGGGTGTGCGGTCGGTGGCGTTCAGTCCTGACGGGCGGACTCTGGCCGGTGCGGCCGATGACGGGACGGTGCGGTTGTGGGAGGTGACCGCCCGCCGCCCGATCGGCCATCCGCTCGCCGGGCACCGGGGCGGTGTGCGGTCGGTGGCGTTCAGTCCTGACGGGCGGACGCTGGCCGGTGCGGCCGATGACGGGACGGTGCGGTTGTGGGACGTGGCCGCCCGCCGCCCGGCCGGTGCCCCGCTCGCCGGGCACGAGAGCCGGGTGACCTCGGTGGCGTACAGCCCGGACGGGCGGACGCTGGCCAGCGCCTCTCACGACGGGACGGTGCGGTTGTGGGACGTGGCCGCCCGCCGCCCGGTCGGCACTCCGCTCGCCGGGCACGAGGGCTCGGTGACCTCGGTGGCGTACAGCCCTGATGGGCGGACGGTGGCCAGCGCCTCTCACGACGGGACGGTGCGGTTGTGGGACGTGGCCACCCGCCGCCCGGCCGGTGCCCCGCTCACCGGCCACGACGGCCCGGTGATCCGGGTGGCCTTCAGCCCGGACGGGCGCGTCCTGGCAAGTGCCGGTGAGGACAGGACGGTGCGGTTGTGGGACGTGGCCGCCCGCCGCCCGGCCGGTGCCCCGCTCACCGGGCACGACGGCCCGGTGATGGGGGTGGCCTTCAGTCCGGACGGGCGAACCCTGGTCAGCGCCTCCCACCTCGCGACGGTGCGGCTGTGGGACGTGGCCACCCGCCGTCCGATCGGCACCCTGCCCGACAACCACGACGGCTACCTGTGGTCGATGGCGTTCAGTCCTGACGGGCGGGTTCTGGCCGGTGCGGGTGAGGACGGGACGGTGCGGTTGTGGGAGGTGACCGCCCGCCGCCCGGTCGGCACTCCGCTCGCCGGGCACCGGGGCGGTGTGCGGTCGGTGGCGTTCAGTCCTGACGGGCGGGTTCTGGCCGGTGCGGGTGAGGACGGGACGGTGCGGTTGTGGGACGTGGCCACCCGCCGCCCGATCGGCCATCCGCTCGCCGGGCACGAGGATATGACGATCTCGGTGGTGTTCAGCCCCGATGGGCGGACGCTGGCCAGCGCCTCCCACGACGGGACGGCGCGGTTGTGGGACGTGGCCACCGGTCGCGCGGTCGGCGCTCCGCTCGCCGGGCACCGGGGCGGTGTGCGGTCGGTGGCGTTCAGCCCTGACGGGCGCGTCCTGGTCAGCGCGGGGGAGGACAAGACGGTGCTGTCATGGGACGTCGTTCCGCCCGGTGACCTGCTCACGTCCCTGTGCGCCATTGCCGGTCGATCCTTCACCCCGCAGGAATGGAGCCGCTACGTGCCGGGGGAGAAGTACCAGCCGGTATGCCCGCCCTGATCGCCGCGTCGTCCCGGCCACGTCGGCGCGCACTCCCGCGGCCCGCGCCGCACCCGCGCCGCCTCCGGACGGCACGGGGTGAGACCCGTCCGGAGGCGGCGCGGAGCGGGCTCTGAAACTTTCATCGGGTTCGGAACCCGTTCGGTGAGGTCAGGGGCGGGAACGGTCCCGCTCTCCGGTCTTCGGCGCGCAACAAGCTGTACACATGCGTGAAACCTCCGGACTATGGGAGCGCTCCCACCATCGTCCTGGAGATGATCACGAATGAGAGTACATCCGCGTCGCCATGCCTGGCGCAACCGGGCGGCGACCACGGCGGCCGTGCTGGTGGCCGCCGCCGGCCTCGCCACCGGGCAGGCCGGTACGGCGCACGCCGCAGTCGCCTGCGACGTCGCCTACTCGACCAACGACTGGCAGGGCGGGTTCACCGCCAGCGTCACCGTCAAGAACCTCGGTGACGCGCTGAACGGCTGGACCCTGGGCTTCACCTTCACCGGCGGGCAGAAGCTCCAGCAGGGCTGGTCGGCGACCTGGGCCCAGGAGGGCACCAAGGTCACCGCCAAGAACCTCGACTGGAACGGCGCCCTGGCCACCGGAGCCTCCACCAACCTCGGCTTCAACGGGTCGTGGACCGGGAGTAACCCCAAGCCCACCGACTTCACGATCAACGGGGTGGCCTGCGGCGGGCAGAACCCGACCAACCAGGCCCCCACGGTCAGCCTGACCAGCCCGGCCTCCGGCGCCTCCTACAACGCCGGTCAGGCCGTGCCGCTCGCGGCCACGGCCAGTGACGACGGGGCGGTCAGCAAGGTCGAGTTCTACGTCGACGGTGCGCTGGTCAACACCGACACCAGCGCCCCCTACTCCTACTCCGCCACGGGCCTGTCGTCCGGCTCCCACACCGCCAAGGCCAAGGCCTACGACAACGGCTCCCCGGTGCTCTCCAAGGAGAGCGCCGAGGTCCCCTTCACCGTGGGCGGCACCGGGGGGACCCCGTCGATCGTCGCCTCCCCGACCTCCGTCAGCGTCCCAGAGGGCGGCTCGAAGACGGTCGGCTACAAGCTCAGCCAGGAGCCGAGCGGCAACGTCACGGTCAACCTGACCAAGACGGGTGACGCCGACCTCACCATCGCGCCGTCCACGCTGACCTTCACCAGCGCCAACTGGAACACCGCGCAGAACGTGACGGTCTCGGCGGCCCAGGACGCCGACCAGGCCAACGGCACCGCCACCATCACGGCCGCCGCCACCGGTCACACCGGAGCCTCCGTCACCGCGACCGAGGCCGACGACGACGGCACCAACCCGCCGGGTGAGCACGTCGACAACCCGTACGACGGCGCCACCGGCTACGTCAACCCCGACTGGTCGGCCAAGGCCGCCGCGGAGCCCGGCGGTGACGCGGTCGCCGACATCTCCACCGGCGTGTGGCTGGACCGCATCGCCGCGATCGCAGGCACCTCCTCGGCGATGGGTCTGCGCGCGCACCTCGACGAGGCCCTGGAGCAGGACGCCGCCAACGGCAGCAAGCCGCTGACGATCCAGTTCGTCATCTACAACCTGCCCAACCGCGACTGCTCGGCGCTGGCCTCCAACGGCGAGCTGCTCATCGCGCAGAACGGCCTGAACCGCTACAAGAACGAGTACATCGACCCGATCGCCGAGATCATGTCCGATCCCAAGTACGCCGCCCTGCGGATCGTGACGGTCGTCGAGATCGACTCCCTGCCCAACCTGATCACCAACCTCAACGTGCCCAAGTGCCAGGAGGCCAAGAGCACCGGCGCCTACGTCGACGGCATCCGCTACGCCCTGGACAAGCTGCACGCGATCAAGAATGTCTACACCTACGTCGACGCCGCCCACCACGGCTGGATCGGCTGGGACACGAACTTCGGCCCCACCGCCGACCTGTTCGCCAGCACCGTCGCCGGCACCGCCAAGGGCTTCGACAGCGTCGACGGCTTCATCACCAACACCGCCAACTACTCCGCGCTGAGGGAGCCGTTCTTCTCCATCGGCACCACTGTCAACGGCACGACGGTCCGGCAGTCCAAGTGGCTCGACTGGAACTTCTACGTCGACGAGCTCTCCTTCGCCCAGGCGTTCCGGCAGGAACTCATCAGGAAGGGCTTCAAGAGCAACATCGGAATGCTCATCGACACCTCCCGTAACGGCTGGGGCGGCACCGCGCGGCCGACCCAGGCCAGCACCTCCACCAACGTCGACACCTTCGTCGACCAGTCCCGCGTCGACCGCCGCATCCACGCCGGCAACTGGTGCAACCAGAGCGGCGCCGGTCTCGGCGAGCGCCCGCAGGCGAACCCCGCCCCCGGCCTGGACGCCTACGTCTGGATCAAGCCCCCGGGTGAGTCCGACGGCTCCAGCAAGGAGATCCCGAACAACGAGGGCAAGGGCTTCGACCGGATGTGCGACCCGACCTACACCGGCAACGAGCGCAACAAGTACAACATGAGCGGCGCCCTGCCCGACGCGCCGATCTCCGGCCAGTGGTTCTCCGCCCAGTTCCGTGAGCTGCTGAAGAACGCGTACCCGCCCGTCCAGTAACCCGCCGCCCCCGGGCCCCGTACCCGCGAGTCCCACGCCCGCGGGGCCCGACCGTCAGCGGATCATCGGGTCACCTCCGGCCGCACGCGAGTCCCGCGCCCGCGGGGCCCGACCGGCGGTCCCAGGACCGATGCCCGGCCCCGCCGTCCCCGAACCCGGGGGCGGCGGGGCCTTCCGCGTCGTGCGTCGTGCGACGGTCCGGGACACGGCGTTCCGGGCCGCCACGCCAGGGACGCGGTGGCCCGGACAGGACGGCGACCGGGGGAGGGGAGCGGTGGGAGGCGGCACGCGGGCGGCAAGGCGACTGCCGGCGGTGTGTGGGCGGAGGCGGGCACAGGGGGCGAACGGGATGGCTGCCGGAGGTTACGGTCGGCGGGGGAACGGACGGGGCAGGGACGGGCCGCGGGATATTGGGATGCGGCGGTGCCGAGTCCGGGGCAGCATGGTCTGTTGGTCCCGGACTCGGGGGCCGAAAGTATCCTGGGCTCAGTATGGGAACGCCTCCTTTGACATCTCCGCTCGCCGACCTGCACGCCCGCCTGCCCGACCTCACCATCCGCGACCAGCGACGGCTGCGCCGCCGGCTCGACGGTGCCCGCAAGGTCAGGAACCGCGCCGCGCAGCAGAAGATCGCCGAGGAGATCACCTCCGACATCGAACGCGCCGAGCAGCGGGTCGCCGCGCGCCGTGCCGGCGTGCCCGTGATCAGCTACCCGGAGGCGCTGCCGGTCAGCCAGCGCAAGGACGACATCCTGGAGGCGATCCGCGACAACCAGGTCGTGATCGTCGCCGGGGAGACCGGCTCGGGCAAGACCACCCAGCTGCCGAAGATCTGCCTGGAACTGGGCCGGGGCGTCCGGGGCCTGATCGGGCACACCCAGCCCCGCCGCATCGCCGCCCGGACCGTCGCCGAACGCGTCGCCGAGGAGCTCGACACCCCGCTCGGTGACGCCGTCGGCTACAAGGTGCGCTTCACCGACCAGGTGAGCGACAGCACCCTCGTCAAGGTCATGACGGACGGCATCCTCCTGGCCGAGCTGCAGAGCGACCGCGACCTCGCCCAGTACGACACGCTGATCGTCGACGAGGCGCACGAGCGCAGCCTCAACATCGACTTCATCCTGGGCTACCTCAAGCAGCTCCTCCCGCGCCGTCCCGACCTGAAGGTCATCATCACCTCGGCGACCATCGACCCGGAGCGCTTCTCCAAGCACTTCGGCGGCGCCCCCATCGTGGAGGTGTCCGGCCGGACGTACCCGGTCGAGGTGCGCTACCGGCCGGTCGGCGAGGACGACGACCAGATCCAGGCGATCAGCAACGCCGTCGACGAGCTGTGCGCCGAGGGGCCCGGCGACATCCTCGTCTTCCTCAGCGGCGAGCGGGAGATCCGCGACACCGCCGAGGCGCTGTCCAAGCGCAAGGACGCCGAGATCCTCCCGCTGTACGCCCGGCTCTCGGCGGCCGAGCAGCACCGGGTCTTCCAGCGGCACACCGGGCGGCGGGTCGTGCTGGCGACCAACGTCGCCGAGACCTCGCTGACCGTGCCCGGCATCAAATACGTCGTCGACCCCGGCTTCGCCCGCATCTCGCGTTACAGCCACCGCACCAAGGTCCAGCGCCTGCCCATCGAGGCCATCTCCCAGGCCTCGGCCAACCAGCGCAAGGGCCGCTGCGGCCGCGTCTCCGAAGGCGTGTGCATCCGGCTGTACGAGGAGGAGGACTTCCTCGCCCGGCCGGAGTTCACCGACCCGGAGATCCTGCGCACCAACCTCGCCTCGGTCATCCTGCAGATGACGTCGGTCGGCCTGGGTGACATCGCGGCCTTCCCGTTCGTCGAGCCGCCGGACCAGCGTCAGGTCAAGGACGGCTACGACCTGCTCCAGGAGCTGGGCGCCTTCGACCAGGCCAAGCAGATGACGCCGCTCGGCCGCAAGCTGGCCGGGCTCCCGGTCGACCCGCGCCTGGCCCGCATGGTGCTGGAGGCGGACCACAACGGCTGCGTCCGCGAGGTCATGGTCATCGCCGCCGCCCTGTCCATCCAGGACCCGCGCGAGCGCCCCGTCGACAAGCAGCAGGCCGCCGACGAGAAGCACCGCCGCTTCGCCGACAAGGAATCCGACTTCATCTCCTACCTGAACCTCTGGAACTACCTGCAGGAGCAGCAGAAGGAGCTCTCCTCCAGCGCGTTCCGGCGGCTGTGCAAGGCCGAGTTCCTCAACTACCTGCGCGTCCGCGAGTGGCAGGACGTCTACAGCCAGCTCCGGCAGATGTCGAAGTCCCTGGGCGTCACGCTCAACAGCGTCCCCGGCGACGAGCAGAAGATCCACGCCTCGCTGCTCTCGGGCCTGCTGTCCCACATCGGGGTCAAGGACATCGACCGCAAGACGACGAACGACGGCCCCCGCCGCCCCATCACGGAGTACCTCGGCGCCCGCAACGCCCGCTTCGCGATCTTCCCGGGGTCGGCGCTCGCCAAGAAGCAGCCGCTCTGGGTGATGTCCGCCGAGCTCGTGGAGACCTCCCGGCTCTGGGCCCGGGTCAACGCCAAGATCGAACCCGAGTGGGTCGAGCCGCTCGCCCAGCACCTCGTCAGGCGCACCTACTCCGAGCCGCACTGGGAGAAGAAACAGGGCGCGGTGATGGCCTACGAGAAGGTCACCTTGTACGGCGTGCCGATCGTGGTCCAGCGCAAGGTCAACTACGGCCGCATCGACCCCGAGCTGAGCCGGGAGCTGTTCATCCGGCACGCCCTGGTCGAGGGCGACTGGGAGACCCACCACGCGTTCTTCCGGGAGAACCGCAGGCTGCTCGAGGAGGTCGAGGAGCTGGAGGAGCGGGCCCGCCGGCGCGACATCCTCGTCGACGACGAGACGCTCTTCGACTTCTACGACCAGCGCGTCCCGCAGGACGTCGTCTCAGGCCGCCACTTCGACTCCTGGTGGAAGAAGACCCGCCAGAGCCAGCCCGACCTGCTGAACTTCGAGAAGTCGATGCTGATCAGCGAGGCGGCGGGCGACGTCAGTCAGCGCGACTACCCCGACATGTGGCGCCAGGGCGGTCTGCGCTTCCCGCTGACGTACCAGTTCGAGCCCGGCACCGACGCCGACGGCGTCACCGCGCACATCCCGCTGGCCCTGCTCAACCAGGTCAACGTCGAAGGATTCGACTGGCAGATCCCCGGCCTGCGCGAGGAACTGCTCACCGCGCTCATCCGCAGCCTGCCCAAGAACATCCGGCGCAACTTCGTGCCCGCCCCCAACTTCGCCAAGCAAGTCCTCCAGCGGGCCCAGCCCACCCAGGAGCCGCTGCTGGCGGTGCTGGAGCGCGAGCTGCTCAACCTCACCGGCGTCCAGGTGCCGCGCGAGGCCTGGCAGCCCGACCTGGTCCCCGACCACCTGAAGATCACTTTCAGGGTCGTCGACGGGCGCAAGCACAAACTGGCCGAGAGCAAGGACCTGGCCGAGCTGAAACGGCGGCTGGCCCCCAAGCTCCGGCAGACCCTCTCCCGGGCCGCCGACGGGCTGGAGCGGTCGGGCCTCACCTCGTGGACCGTGGGAGAGCTGCCCAGGACGTTCGAACAGCGCCGGATGAAGGCCTACCCGGCGCTCGCGGACGAGGGCGCCACCGTGGCCGTGCGGATGTTCGAGACCGAGGCCGAGCAGCGCCGGGCCATGTGGGAGGGCACCCGCAGGCTGCTGCTGCTCAACACCCCGTCCCCGGCCAAGTGGGTGCTCGGCCGCCTCGGCAACCAGTCGAAGCTCGCCCTGAGCCGGAGTCCGCACGCCGGTGCCGTCGCCCTGTTCGACGACTGCATCGCCTGCGCCGCGGACAAGCTCATGACCGACTACGGCGGGCCGGTCTGGGAGGAATCCGCCTTCACCGCCCTGCACGACAAGGTTCGCGCCGAACTGTTCGACACCACCGCCGAGGTGGTCTCCCGGGTCGAGGACATCCTCAAGGTCTGGCACACCGTCTCCACCCTGCTGGCCGACGCGCGTTCCACCCCCGCGGTCGAGGACATCCGCGACCAGGTCGCCAACCTCGTCTACCCGGACTTCGTCACCGAGACCGGCTTCAAGCGCCTGCCCGACCTGCTCCGCTACCTCAGAGGGGCCGAGCGGCGGCTGGAGAAGATCCCGGACGACCCGTTCCGCGACGAGGAGCGGATGCACAAGATCCATGACATCGAGGACGACTACCACGAGCTGGTCGAGAAGCTCCCCCAGGCCCGCCGTTCCGGCGACGACGTCCGGGAGATCCGCTGGATGATCGAGGAGCTCCGGGTCAGTTTCTTCGCCCAGACCCTCGGCACCCCGTACTCGATCTCCGAAAAGCGCATCCGCAAGGCAATGGAACGGCTTCCGGGCTGAGCTGTCACAGCGGCAGGACCGGGTCCGGGTCGAGTTCCGGAACCGGGACGTCGAGTCGTTTCAGCGCCGCCCGCAGCGCGGTGTCGCCGGCCACCACCGGGTCGTACACGTCGGCCGACCGGTGGGTGTCGGTGACGGCCCGGAGAAGCTTGAGGAGGTCCTCGGCGCTCTCCCGGCGGTCTTCCGGCATGCCGGCCAGGGTTCGCCGTCCCTGACCTGTCTCCCCGGCGCCCGGCTGGACAGCCTGCCGTGCCTGACCCATGACCTCGACGGCTCCCGGACAGGCAGTCCCGGACGATCCTCTCGGCAGGCCGGAAACCCGCGTGGTCCCGGGTGGGCACCCGCGGAGGTGTCACGGGCGCGGATTACAGGAAGATCGAGGTGTCCAGGTCGAAGTCGACGGGGGAGGGCAGCCTGAGGGGCTTGCCCATCTCGGTCCGGGTCGTGGTCCGGTAGTCGCCGTCCTCGGGGTCGCTGAAGACGGTCACGGTCGGCGGGGAGGCGACGGGGTCGATGAGCAGCATGACCGGGATGCGGCAACCCGCGTAGAGCCCCGGCTTGGTGATGCGATCCAACTCCTTGCTGCCGGGCGAGACGACCTCGGCCACCATGATCAACGCGGAGGAGAGGATCTCCCGGTCGCCCCAGAGAGGGGCGTTCACGGGAACCAGGCAGTAGTCGGGGACCACGGTGTCACGCGGCCCCTCGACGCAGATGTCGACGTTTCCCGTGAAGCTTTCCCAGCCGTGCTCCTCCTGGACGGGGAGCAGGGCGAAGGCGAGGCGCATGGCCATTCGGCCGTGCTTGGGGAGGCCTGAAGGACTCACGATGAGGTTCCCGTTGATGATCTCGGCGCGAAGACGCGGGTTGGGGGGGAGGGATTCGAAGATCTCTCTCGGCGTGCGAGGCAGTGGGCGGTCGTCCGGGGTGGTGTGCTCGGTGGAGCGTTCTGGCGCTGTCATCACCATCGACCTGTATCCCTCCGTATCCGAATGATCACTCCCAGTGTTCCATGGGCTTCCGCCGATCATGGGAGACATGCGCACCGGTTATGGATCAACGCGGGTGGTGGTTTGCCGTCCGTCTCCCGGCCGTCGCCTCCGGTGGCGTCGCCTCGCCGTGCGGCACCGGCCCCTGTGCGGCGCCGGCTCCGTGTGACGCCGCCCCCGTACGAGACCGGTCAGATGCGGGACCGACCTCGTGTGGCGCCGACCCGCGTCAGGCCGACCCGCGTGACGTCGTCCCACGGGCGTCGGACTACGATCGGTGGGCCGTACGGAGGGGGGAGGCATCGTGGTCCGGACGCTGGTGTTCGACGTGGGCGAGACACTGATCGACGAGACGCGGATCTGGTCGCGCTGGGCCGACCGGCTGGGCGTCCCGCGGTTCACGATGCTCGGCGTACTGGGCGGCATGGCCGCGCTCGGCCAGTCGTTCGAAGAGGCTTTCCAGGTGCTCAGGCCCGGTTTCGACGTCGAGGCGGAGCAGGAGGCGTGGAAGCGCGAGGACCCGGACGGGCTTCGGGTGAACTTCGACGCCGACGACCTCTATCCGGACGTACGGCCCTGCCTGACCGCGCTGTGGGACCTCGGCTTCGAACTGGTTGTCGCGGGCAACCAGCCACCGCAGGCCCGCGACGCGCTCGCCGCGATGAACCTGCCCGTCGACGCGATCCACACCTCGGACGGCTGGGGTGTGGCCAAGCCCGCTCCCGAGTTCTTCGCCAGGGTCGTCGAGGTGACGGGGCGGGAGCCCGGCGAGATCCTCTACGTGGGCGACCGGCTCGACAACGACGTTCTCCCCGCCCGCGCGGCGGGTATGCGGACCGCTCTGCTCCGCCGGGGGCCGTGGGGATACCTGCACGCTCTCCGGCCGGAGGCCGCCATCGCCGATCACATCGTCGACGGCCTCGACGACCTGGTGTCGGTGCTCGGCGCGACGAAGATCTGACCGACCGGAGCCGGCGCTCCGAGGGCGCGGGCCCGGTACGAGCGGACCGCGAAGCGCCGGTGCGCGGGACGGGAGGTCGCCGCGCCGGTGTGGGCCGCGCGGGACGGGAGGTCGCCGCGCCGGTATGGGCCGCGCGGTACCGGGAAACCTGACGGTCGCGTGGCGATATGCCGCGCGGCCGCGCCGTGTCGTTCTCCGGGAAAACGGGCCGGGCGTTCCAAGCCGGCGGGCGCCGTTCCGAGGCGGATGTCGTCTTCCCGGCGCCGCCCCTCCGATCTCCCCGGCGGCGCTCCCGCGATCGTTGTCATGGCGAGGCCGCGCGGACCGGCGTCATCAGGGGTGACGGCGCGCCGGTCGTGTCGCCGGAAACGGGGTTCCTAGCAGGCCGCAAGTCGTCGCTCAGCGGCCGCTAGAGGGTCCTGACCGATCGCTAGAGGTTGCGGTGATTCTGTCTGCGGATCGAGATCGCGCCGGAAAAACTCCCGCGAATCGCGGGTTCTGGCGTGGGCCGTCCTGAAAGGGCCGGGGGCGATTCAGCCGGCGCCCGGCCGTCTCGGTCCGTGCGGGTCGATGTCAGGCACAGGGGGAGGGGTCCGGGGACGTGGGTGTACAGAGTGCGGAAGAGCGCGAGTGGCACGGCGTGAACCGTCACCTGCTGGAGGACATCGCCAAGGCGGCCCTGGAGCGCGTGGCGAGCCGGGCGGCCGGAGACACGGACGAGGGCGTGGTGCCCGGCGGTGACAGGCCGGTCTCTTCCGGAAGGGAAATCGTCGCCGGTTGGGGGATCCGCCGTCGTGCGCCGTGGACGTATCTGACGCCGCCGGACGCGGCGACCCGGGACCAGGGCTGGAAGCTGCACGTGTCGG
>NZ_BAAAVI010000078.1:0-40367 GCF_039534445.1 Streptosporangium fragile
CGGGCCGGCCCCCGCCGGGGCCCCGGCCACGTGTACGGGGTCGGGTGTGCGTACGGGGTCGGGCGCGCCGGTCATGCCGCGCTTCCGCCCGTGCCGGACGCCCCGCCGGGGGCCTCGCCGGGCGCCTGGCCGGGTGCCCCGCCGGGGGCCTCGCCGGGCGCCCCGTCGGGTCCGGCCGGCGCCGGGGCCCGGTCGCGGATCCGCAACCAGAACGAGGCCGGGAGGTAGGTCTCGGTGAGCGAGACGCGCCGCCACAGCGGCTCCACCAGGCCGCGCAGGCGCTCGTCGCCGTCGATGAACGCGTTCGGCAGTTCCACGTCGAACCGGGCCGGGTCGGCGAGCAGGAAGGCGGCGAGCAGGTACTGCTCGGAGTAGTGCCGCCAGCGCCACTCGGGCGGGTAGTCACGGGGGAGCAGGACGTCGTGGAGCTGCACCAGGACACCCGGCCGCAGGCGCGGCAGGATCTCGAAGAAGAAGACGGTCACGTCCGACCCCATGAAGACCCGGTGCGACCCGTCGAGGAAGACGATGTCACCGGCCTCCAGGTCGGCGAAGACCTCCGGGTCGACGCGTTCCAGCGGGCTGCGGATCGACGCGTCGCACAGCGCGTCGACGTGCGCGCGCGGCGCCGGGTCGATCGAGGTGATGTGCGTGCGCAGCCCGTGGTCGTCGACGGCGCGCCGGGCGAACTTCGTCGAGTTGCCCGAGCCGATCTCGACGTACCGCCGCGGGGCGGACTCGACGAGGAAGCCGTACAGCGCGAGCGCGTCCAGGGGCGGCAGCCAGCCGTTGTCCCAGTACGGCGTGGTGCCGTCCGGGCGGTCCCGCACCGGGATGGCCGTGAGGTCGGCGTCCGGGGCGAGGAAACGGGCGAGCCGGTCCGCGTAGCGGGCACGGCCGCGCTCCAGCAGCGCGGCGATCTCCGGGTGGTCCGGCTTCCCGTAGCCGAACCTGGGCTCCGGGCGTACGGGATGATCGATGAAGATCGGCCGGCGCAGGCCGAGCGCGGACAGGACCGTGCCGTGCACGGCCGGGTGCCGCTCCAGCCACGCGAACGGCCGGTCGGCGAAGGGCAGCGCGGCGAGCGCCCGCAGGACGGCACCGGTCACCGGCCCCGCGGGGACCTGCCGGACGAGGTGGCGGAGCTGCCCGGGACGCGGAGCGAGCGGTACGGGGCTGCTGTGCGATGTCATGGCGGTGAGGCTCCTTCGGCCCGTCGGTCGTGAAGGTCGTGAAGGTCGTGAAGGTCGTGAAGATCCGTGAAGATCCGTGAAGATCCGTGAGGGGGAGTCGGGAAGGTTCGTCAGGGAGGGCCGGGGACGTTCGTGAGGGGAGAGGCGCGGGGGCGCCGCCGGCCGGTCCAGGCGAGCGCCCCCAGGGCGGCGGCCGTGGACACCGCGTCGCCCACGGTGATCAGCACCCGGCTCAGGGCCACCAGCGTGACCAGGTCGGGGCCGGTCAGCAGGGTGGCGACGGTGAGGCCGAGGACGGCCTCGCGCACGCCCAGGCCGGACGGCATCACCAGGGTGAGGACCCCCGCCATGGTCGACAGCGCGAAACCGCCCACGCCCACCGTCACGGCCCCGGACGGGGACGCGCCGAGCGCGACCGCGAGCACCGTGACGTGCGCGCCGCTGATCAGCCAGCCGGCCGCCATCACCCCGGTCACCGCGAGCAGGGTGCGCCGTCCGGGCAGGGTGGGGGGCCGCTCGCCGCGCCGCAGGATCCGCTGGGCCAGGCCGAGCAGCCCACCGAGCAGCCGGGGCGCGGCCAGCGGGACGAGCGCGGCGGCCAGCACCGGCAGGAGCAGCCACCAGATCGGGTCGGCGGCCACCAGCCGGGGCAGCGCGACGAGCCCGACCGCGAGCCCCGCGACCACCGCCAGCCCCTGGCTGGCCACGAAGGCCCCGGCCAGCCTGGCCGGGGGCTCGCCGAGCGGCCGGGCCAGCGCGGCGTGCGCCACCGCCGGCCAGACGCCGCCGGGCAGGTAGCGGGTGAGCCCGGCGAGGAAGAAGACCCGGACCGCGTCCGGCAGGGGCAGGCGGCTGCCCAGCCCGGCCAGCAGCATGCGCCAGCCGAGGAACCCGGGCACCCCGCCGACGGCCGCCAGCGCCCCGGCGAGCAGGGCGTTCCCCCAGCCCACCAGCCGCAGGCTCTCGCCCACCCCGTGGCGTACGCGCCAGAGCTGGTAGCCGAGGAACCCGAGCACGAGCAGGTAGGCGACCGCGCGCAGGCCGGCGAGCACCTTCCGGCGACCTGTCCGCCCTCCGGTCCGGCGGCCCGTCCGCCCCCCGGCCGGGCGGGTGCCGTCCGCCGCCGTCACGCGGGCGCCTTGGCGTACAGGCGGCGGAACGACCGCGACGTCAGCCACTGGACGATCCCGACGCCGGCCCCGGCGGCGATGGTCAGGTTGGTGAGGAAGTGCATGCCGACGAAGAACAGGCCGAAGGCCGGGTTCCGGGTGGCGAACACGAACCGGTACATCCGCCGGTCGACGCCCAGGAAGGCGGCGAACATCAGGGCCGGCACCACCGTCCACGCGGCGCCGGCCAGCGGCACGGGCAGGGTCGCGACCGTCAGCGCGGCGGCCAGGCTCGCCGCCGACTCCGGCGAGCCGACCACGCCCGCGGCGTACCGGCGCTGCAGGAAGAAGGGCACGTGCAGGCGGGTGCGGGTGAAGACCTTCCGCAGCGCGACGCGCACCGTGGCGTCGTCGTCGTGGCGTCCCCGCACGGCCGAGGTGAGCCGCACCTCGTACCGGTCGGTGAGCCGCTCGCCCACGTCGGCGCCCTCCGTCTGCAGGAGCGCGGGGTTCCACGGCCCGACCTCCGCCCAGACGGCCGCGGGGATGGCGATGATGGCGACGGGCAGGAATCCCGTGATCGGGCCCTCCGCGACCCGGTACCAGTAGTGGCGGTAGAGGGTGCGGTACTCCTTGACCAGGCTGTCGCGGTTCAGCGGGACGGGCTCGTAGTTGCCGCAGACCGCGCCGATCCGGGGATCGGAGGAGAGCAGAGCCACGGCCGAGGCGACCGCGTCGGGGGCGAGCGCGACGTCGGAGTCGAGGAAGAAGAGCACGTCACCTCGCGCGTGCGCCGCGCCGAGGTTGCGCGCGACGCTCACCCCGCTGTTGCGCGGCGTGCTGATCACTCGCACTCCCAGCGACCGGGCGACCCGCACGGAGTCGTCGGTGCTGCAGTCGTCCACGCAGATGATCTCCAGCGGGGAGTACGTCTGCGCCTTGACCGCGTTCAGGCACTGCGCGAGCACGTGCCCGTAGTTGTAGTTGGGGACGATGACCGAGACGAGCGGCGCGGAGGCCATGGTTCACCAGCCTTTCGAGGGATCGACCGGGCGCCGGCGGGTGGCCGCGCGGCGCGACGGCCCGAAGGAGGAGTCGATCGCGGCCCGCGCCCACCCCACGGCGGCTCCCGCGAGGAGCGCGGCGTGCACGAGGAAGTGCACCGCGACGAAGAAGGCGAGGAAGCGCGGGCCCTTCTCCCGCAGGACGAAGCGCGCCAGCGCCGGGTCGGAGACCGCGAACAGGACGAGGGACGCCGCCGGCAGCGGCAGCGCGGGCGGCCAGGCCAGGCCGAGCGGGAGGGCGGCCAGGGTCAGCGCGGCGGCGAGCGCGCCGGTCAGGCGGTTGACCTTCAGGGCGCCCCGGCGCAACCGGTTCCGCGCGGAGAACCGCAGGAGCTGCGCGCGCCGGTACTGCTCGGCGAGCAGCGGCAGGAGCCGGTCGGCCTCGTCGTGACGGCCGGCGACGTCGCCGGTGAGCCGGATGCGGTACCGCGCCAGCAGGCGTTCGCTGTACTCGTCGTCCTCGGCGCTGCGCAGGTTCTCGTCGAACGGCCCCACGTCGTCGAACACCGCCCGGGGGACGGCGGCCAGGGCGAAGACCGCGGTCGCCGTCAGACCCGCTCCCCGGGTGAGGGCGTGGTGCAGGTGCAGCGTCCGGTAGGTCTCCACGGGGCCGTCGTCGACGAGCGGCTCCTTGGCGTAGACGCCGTAGACGCAGCCGCACCCGGGGTCCTCGCGCAGCAGCCGCACGGCGTTGCCCACCGCGTCGGGGGCCAGGCCGACGTCGGAGTCGAGGAAGAACAGGATCTCGCCGCGGCTCGACGCCACCCCGGTGTTGCGGGCCGCCGACACCCCCCGGTTGCGCGGGTGCCGGACCAGTGTGCAGGGGAACCCGCCCGCGATCTCCCGGGAGCGGTCCGTGCCGGCGTCGTCGACGACGATCACCTCCAGATCGCGGTAGGTCTGCGCGAGCACCGACTCCAGGCAGGCTCGCAGTGTCTTCTCGGAGTTGTGGGCCGGGACGATTACCGACACCAGGGGGGACGGCCGGGACATGCTGCCGCCTTTCACGTCGTCGGGGTTCATCGCAGGATCACGTCGGCCAGCGCCGGGTGGCGGGCGAGCAGGAACGTCCCGCCGAGCACGATCGCCAGCGCCACACCCGTGACGGCGAGGCCGCGGTCCCGCAGCACCCCCCGCACCGGGTCGCCGCCGCCGCCCTCGACGAGCACCACCTGCAGGTAGCGGAAGAGGGCGAAGAGCGCCAGAGGCGTGGCCAGCAGCATCGCCACCTGGCCGTAGGGCCCGAAGGGCGCCTCGGTGCGCAGGTAGATCAGGCCGGAGACCGCGGTGAGCACGCAGGTGAGCTGGAGCATCTGGTCGGCCAGCCCCACCGAGTAGCCGCGCAGCGCGGGCCGGTGCGCGGACCCGGTCTCCAGCAGTTCCTGGCGGCGCTTGCCGATGACCAGCAGCAGCGAGAGCGAGAACACCGTGACCAGCAGCCAGCCGGAGACCGGTTCCCCGATCGCCAGGTACCCCTGGACGACGCGCAGCGCGAAGCCCAGCGCGACGGCGCCCACGTCGATCAGGGGGATGTGCTTCAGCGCGCGGCTGTAGGCCACGTTGAGCGCCAGGTACGCCAGCACGGGCCAGTACGGCCGGCCCGGACCGCAGCCGATCACCACGCCGAGCAGGGCCAGCAGGCCCGCGCAGTAGAGGTACCCGGCCCGGACCGACACGCGGCCGGCGGCGATGGGCCGGCGGCGCTTGGCGGGGTGGTCCCGGTCGCGCTCCCGGTCGGCGATGTCGTTGCCGACGTACACGCAGGCGCCGGCCAGGACGAACCCGGCGGCGGCCCAGGCCACCCGGCCGAGCGCCGGGAGGTTCCAGGCGTTCGCGTCGGCGAGCGCGACGGGCACGAGGAGAAGGCTCTTCACCGAGTGCAGGGGGCGGACCAGGGCGACCAGATCGGCGAACATCCCCGGGCGGCCGTCCGCCGCTCCGTCCGCCGGCGGCTCGGGCCGCCACGCCACCCCCGGGGAGCCGGGAGGCTCGATGACATGCATGTGCACCTCCGGCCGGGGTCAGAAGAAGACTTTCGCCAGTGACAGCGCGCCCTGCCGCCACGCGTCGCGGCTGGTCCGGCCGGCGCGCGCGGGGGGCCCGCCGTTCTCCCGCCACCAGGCGTAGGTGCGCAGGATCGCGTCCCGGTTGGAGAGCCGGGGCTCGAAGCCCAGCCGCTCGCGTGCTCTGTCGATGCTGACGTAGGAGTCCGCGAGCAGCTTGAACAGGAGCCGCTCGTACACCGGCGAGAGCCCCGTCCTCCCCAGGAGCCGCAGGACGGCGAGGCTCGGCCCGGCGGGCAGCGAGACCACCCGCCTGCCGTGGCCGGCCGCGTCGAGCACCGCCTGGAAGTCCTCGCGCAGGGTGGCGAACGAGGCGGCGGCGATGTTGAACGTGTCGCCGGCCGCCTCCGCGGGCGCGTGCAGCGCGCGCAGGATCGCGTCGACCAGGTCGTCGATCGCCAGCATCTGGATGCGCGCGTCGCCGCGTCCCAGGATCGGGAAGTGGCGGCCCTCCTCGGCCCACTCGAAGAGCATCGCGAACAGGCCCATGCGGCCCGGCCCGAGGAACGTCTTCGGGCGCAGGATCGGCACGCACAGCCCTTCCGCCCGGAACTTCTCCGCCACCTCCTCCGCCGCGGCCTTGGCCCGGCCGTAGGCGTCGACCGGCTCCCGCGGGTGGTCCTCCGGCGTGGGGACCAGCTCCGGCAGGCCGTACACGGCCGTGGACGAGATGTGGACGACGCGCGGCACGCCGGCCCGGTGACCGGCCCGCAGCACGCTGCGGGTGCCCTCCACGATCACGTCGCGTATCTCGTCGGCCGGGTAGCTCGGCAGCGCCGCGGCGCAGTGCACCACCGCGTCGGCCCCCGCCACCAGCTCGGTCATCAGCGCGGTGTCGCGGACGTCCCCGGCGGCGTGCCGCGCCCGCGGGCACCGGTCGGGCCGTGGGCGCAGGTCCACGCCCAGGACGTCGTACCCCGTGTCCGCCAGGCGCCGGACCAGGCCGTCCCCCAGCATCCCGGCACTGCCCGTGACTACGACCCGGACGGCCATCGCGGCGCCACCTTCTCCCGGACGAATCTGGTCAGCAGCCGGGGCAGGCCCTGGGCCAGCGTCGCGCCGAGGCTGTCGAGGAAGTACTCGACGTCCGCCGGCTCGACGACCAGCGGCGGCGCGGCCACCAGCGGGTTGTCGCCGTTCAGCGTGTAGTAGGTGTAGACGCCGTGGTCGCGGTAGAGCGCGTCGACGACGGAGCAGGTGATCAGCTTGACGCGGAAGTTCGGGTCCCGGGCGAGGCCCCCGGGTGCGAGCTTCGCGGCGAGGTCGAGGATCCTCGGCCCTCCGTCCAGGAAGATCCCGTACAGCGCGCCCGCGCCCCGCACGCCGGCCACCGTGTCCGGGTTCTCCTTGCGGATCCGTTCCAGGCCCGGCGCCAGGATCCGCTCGATCTCGCGTGCCCGCCCCGGGTAGTCGTCCTCGACGGCGATGTTCACCGCCTCGATCGCGGTGGCGGTCTCCTCGCCGAACCCGTAGTACGTCGTGCTGGTGCTGTGCAGCAGGGAGTCGGCGAGGTTGTCGTAGGCCTTGCGGAACACCGGTTCCCTGGCGATGTACGCGGAGATCGAGGATTTGCCGCCGCCGAACGACTTCGACGTGGTGAGGACGTCCGGGACGAGCCCGGGATGGCGCATGAAGTAGAAGAGGCTCCCGGTTTTGCCCCATCCCGTGTAGATCTCGTCGAAGATCAGCACGATCCCGTGGGCGTCGCAGAGCTCCCGCACCCCGCGCAGGAACTCCTCGGAGCAGGAGCGCATGGTCGAGGCGCTGAACGGCTCGACGAGGAGCGCGTACACGTCGCAGCCGCCGTCGCGGGTGCGCGCCGCGGCGATCGCGGAGCGTACGGCGTCGAGGTCGCCGTAGGGGTAGGTGATCACTCCGGGGATCTCCGGGAAGCGGAAACGCTCGTTCCCGCCGGTGAGGCCGCCGGAGCCCAGCAGTTTTCCGTGGAAAGCGATGTCGGCGCGCAGGATCCGCCGCCGCCGCCCGCCATGGTATTTGTAGGCCAGCTTGACCGCGCCCTCGACCGCCTCCGCCCCGGAATTGGGGAAAAACGAGATGTCGAGGTCGCCGGGGAGTAACCGGGCGAGGTTGTGACCGAGCGCCGCGACATATGGCGAGAAATAGGTCTTGTGGACCTCCATCTTTTTTGCTTCCTGGAAGCGTTTCCGGGCGGCGAGGATACGGGGGTGGTTATGGCCGTGGTTGAGGACGCCGACTCCGCCCGTGAAGTCGAGGATCCGCCGGCCGCCGCGGGTCCGGATCCAGGCGCCCTCGGCGTGGTCGACGAGCTCCCGGCCGAAACCGAAGGACGTCATGAGCGACACCTGGCTGCGGCTGACATGTCTCCGGTACAGATCGTGGACGTCCTTCGCGGTAAGCCGTTCGCACTCGTCGAGGCTGATCAGTTCGGACACGCGCACTCTCCCTTCCGCGTCGTCGAAAGCCCCGGTCCGGGCTCTCGCGGGCCCGGTCCGGAACCCGGTCGCCTCGACGATGCGGCCCGGCCGTCAAGGACGGGTAAGGGCGCGGCTTGACACAGGGGCCACGCGCGTCCTTCCGCCCCGGGACCAGGGAAGATCGTCTGCCGGGGGAGGGGCGGGAGCCCGGCGCGCCCCCTCGGCGGGGCCGGCGGGGCGGCCGGAGCCGGACGGCGGTGGCGGGTGGCGGCGACGGGGGCGGCCGATGCCGTCTCAGTATCCGAGAACGCCGCCGGCCCGGCGTCGACGGCGGCCCGAAACGGGGGAACGCGTCACGGCCGGCCGGGGGAAAGCGGCTGCGGGCGCCGGTCGTTATGGGCGCCGGCCGGGGAAAGCGGCCGTGGGTCCCGGTCGTTATGGGCGCAGGCCCGGCCGCGGCGGTCATTTGTAAAGGCGCCGGGAGGCCGCGTCCCGTATTGACGGGAAGGTATATCCAAGGCGTCTGACATGAAGTCCGAAACCTATATCGATGGGGAGGCATATGTAAAAAATGTGTGATATTTCCGGTCCATGTGGTTTCGTGTCCTCGGCACGCTTGAAGTCCGCTCCGGCAGCCACCGGCTGATCCGGATCGGCGCGGCCAAGCAGCGCACCCTGCTCGCGGTCCTGTTACTGAACGTCAACCGGCCCGTCCACGCCGACCGGCTGGTCGACGCGCTCTGGCCGCAGCGGCCACCGCGCACCGCGGCGGTCGCGCTGCGCACCTACGTGTCCGCGCTCCGGCAGGTTCTGGGACTCGCCGACCGGGCGGACCCGCCGCTGCTGTCCACCGTGCCCGGCGGCTACCAGCTGCACATCTCCCCGTCCCACCTCGACCTGCTGACCTTCGAGGAACTCGCGGCCCAGGGGCGGCAGGCGCTGACCGACGGCCGGCCGGGGCTGGCGGCCGAACGGCTACGGCGGGCGCTCGGGCTCTGGCGCGGCCGCCCGTTCGAGGACGTCCCGCTGGACCCGCGGCTCGGGACGGAGCTGATCCGCCTGGAAGAGCGCAGGCTCGCCGCGCAGGAGACCTGGATCGACTCCCAGCTCGCCCTCGGCCACCACGGTGACCTGCTCGCCGAGCTGGGGGCCCTGGTGGCCGAGCAGCCGCTGCGGGAGCGATTACAGGCGCAGTGGATGCTCGCCCTGTACCGCTCGGGCCGCCAGGCGGAGGCGCTGCGCGCGTACCGGGACCTGCGCCGGCAACTGGTCCAGGAGCTCGGCGTCGAGCCGAGCCCGCCGCTGCAGCGGCTGCACCGCCAGATCCTGGCCGGACACGCCGACCTCACCCCGCCGGCGGGCGCGACCGGCGCGACCGGCGCCCAGCCCGGCGCGCCGGTGGTGCCCAGGCAGCTTCCCCGGGACATCGGAGGCTTCATCGGCAGGGCGGCGGAGCTGGCGCGCCTGAGCGCGCTCGCGCACCCGGGGGAGCGCTCCGGGGCACCGGTGATCGGCACCATCGACGGCATGGCCGCGGTCGGGAAGACCGCGCTCGCCGTGCACGCCGCGCACCGGCTGGCCGACCGGTTCGCCGACGGGCAGCTCTTCATCGATCTGCACGGGTTCACGCAGGGGATGCCCCCGGTCGACCCGGCCGACGCCCTCGGCCGGATGCTGGGCGCCCTGGGCGTGCCCGGCGAGCAGATCCCTCCCGATCTCGACGCCCGCGCCGCCCTGTACCGCACCCGGCTGGCCGGTCGGCGCGTGCTGATCCTGCTGGACAACGCGGCCGAGGAGAGCCAGGTCCGGCCCCTGCTGCCCGGCGCTCCCGGCTGCCTGACCCTGATCACCAGCCGCAGGCGGCTGGCCGGCCTGGAAGACGTCCGGCGGCTCTCCCTGGACGTCCTCCCGCGCGACGAGGCGCTCGCCCTGTTCACCCGCACCGCAGGGGAGCGGCGCCTCGCCGGCCAGCCGGCCGGGCCGCTCACCGAGATCGTCGAGCTGTGCGGCCGCCTGCCGCTGGCGATCCGCGTCGCCGCCGCCCGCCTGCGGAGCCGGCCCGGCTGGACGCCGGCGCACCTGGCCGACCGGCTCCGCGACCGCCAGCACCGCCTCGGCGAGCTCGAAGTCGACCGGCTCAGCGTCACGACCGCCATGGACCTGTCGTACCACCGCCTCGGCTCGGACCTACAGGGCATGTACCGGCTGCTCGGCCTGCACCCGGGGCCCGACATCGAGCGGCACGCGGCCGCGGCCCTCGCCGGCACCACCCTCCAGCACGCCGACCGGCTCCTCGACGACCTGGTCGACGCCCACCTGCTGCAGGAGCCGGTCTCGGGCCGGTACCGCTTCCACGACCTGCTGCGCGCGCACGCCACCGCCACCCTGGCCGACGAGGACACCGAGATCGACCGGCGCACCGCCCTGACCCGGCTGTTCGACCACTACGTCTCCGCCGTCCCGGCCGCCGCGGAGCCGGCCCACCCCGGTGCGGCCGACCACGTCCCCCGCGTCCGGAGGCCGGTCGGCCCGGTGCCGCTTCCCGGCGGCCCGGCCCGCGGGGCGGAGTGGCTGGACGCCGAGTTGGCCAACCTGCTCGCCGCCGCCGCGCACGCCGCCGGGCACGGCTGGCCCGTCCACGCCCGCCGCCTCGCGGTGGTTCTCCAGCGCCACCTGCACACCCGCGCTCACCACGCCCGCGTCCCGCATGCCGCCCTCGCCCCCGTCGGCGCCGACCGCGATCGCGAGCTCGCCGCACTGTGCGGCCTCGGAGACGTCCATCTCGCGCAGGGGCGGTCCGGCGAGGCCGCCGAGTGCTTCGAGCAGGCCCTGGAGATCGCGCGAGCCGTCATCGGCCGCGGTGGCGGGCCTGACGCGCCCCGCGCGCACGCCCGGCCGGCCCCGGGCCGGTCCGCCGAGTACTCCGACTACCCCGACTACCCCGCGTATTCCGAGTACTCCGACTACCCCGACTACCCCGCGTATTCCGAGTACTCCGAGTACGCGCTGGAGATCGCACGCGCCACCGGTGACCGCGACGGTGAGCTCCGCGCGCTGACCGGCCTCGGCTTCGTCCACCTCCTCCGGGGCGAGTACCGGACCGCCGCCGACCACTACCGGCGCGCGCTGAAGATCGCCCGCCGGGTCGGAGACCGCGGCGCCCAGTTCGAGGGGCTGTACGGCCTCGCCCGCGCCCACCAGGCCACCGGTCACCCCGCCAAAGCGCTCGTCTACCACCAGGCCGCCCTCGACATCGCCCGGGATTCCGGTCATCCCGCCGACCAGGCGCGCTCCCAGCCCGGCCCGCGCGCTCCGCGCGTGCGCAACGCGTCCACGAGCCGCCCCCGCCCGCGGGCGACCCTGCCGGGACGCTCGGAGTGGTTCTGAGCGGGCCGGGACGGACGGAGCCCTGCCCTCGCGTCCCCCCTCCGCGCGCCCGTCCGGGTGCTCGTGTGTCCCGGCGCCCCGCGCTCCCGTCCGGGTCTCATGTGTCCCGGTGCCCCGCGAGCCTGTCCGGGCACTCATGCGTTCCGGCGCTCTCCGCGCGCTCGCCCGGAGCTCTGTCCGGAGGTCCCACGCCCGCCGGAGGCGGACCGTGACACCGACACGTGTTGTCCCTTTTGTGTCGGTCTGTAGTCAATAGCGAGTCGATCGGTGTTTTGTGCCTGATTGGGTTCACATGACCGGCTATTTACTACTAAGCTCCGTTCTGCCTCGGCTGTACCAGCCGACATGCCTAATCCCAGGCGCCTCGCCCGGGAACCGGGGACCCACCGCACCCGGGGTGAATCCACTTCCGTGGACGGGCTTCCTCCAGCCCGAACCCGTCAGCTAACCCGGTCGGCAGATGAGAGGAAGACACGTGACAGCCACGTCCCCCACGTTCCGCCGTCATGCGACCGTCGTGGTCGGCGCCTTCGCCGCCGTCGCGCTCGCGCTGGGTCCCGCAGAGGCGGGGCTCGCAGCCCCCAAGCCGACCGAGAGCGAGCTCCGTGCCGATCTGGCCGAGCTCGGCAAGAAGGCCGACACGCTGGGCCGCGCCTACCGGGCCAAGCGCGAGTCGCTCAAGAAAGCGCAGAAGGCCGAAGCCGCAGCGAAGGAGAGCCTGCGGAAGGCCGAGGAGGCCTACGCCGAAGCCAGGAACCAGGTCGTCTCCGCCGCGCTGGTCCGTTACCAGAGCAGCGCGGGAACCCTGCCCTCCGTCCTGCTCACCCTCGGCCTGAGCGGCGCCGCGGTGACGGAGCAGCTCACCGTCCTGGAGGTCGCCCAGCTGCGGGGCTTCGCCGCCGGCCTCCACGGCAGCAAGCAGGCCGTGGAGAAGGCCACCCGTCTCGCCGACGAGATCGAGGCGGAGGTCGAGGAGCTCGGGAGCCGGCGCGCGGAGACCCGGGAGGCGATCGGCGACCTCAAAGGCAGGCTCGACCGGCTCGTCCCCACCGGCTCGGGCCGCCGCGCCGACGGCACCTGGGCCCCCCAGCAGCCCACCGGCACCGACAACATCACCGACCGGACCCGCACCATGCGCGACACCATCAAGAAGCGCTTCGACCTCCCGTACGAGGTCGGCTGCTACCGCTCGGGCAACGACGGTGGCGAGCACCCCCTGGGCCGCGCCTGCGACTTCATGATGAGCAGCGGCGGCGCGATGCCCACGGCGGCCAACCTCAAACTCGGCGACGAGATCGCCGCCTGGACCCTGGAGAACAGGGACAAGCTCGGCGTCAAGTACGTGATCTGGCGCCAGCGCATCAACCACGGCTCCGGCTGGCGCGCCATGGAGGACCGGGGGAGCATCACCCAGAACCACTACGACCACGTGCACATCTCGATGCACTGATAAAGGGACGAATAGCATCCCGCCCAGGAGTGGATCTAAGAGGGTTCGGGGAGGCGGGTGGGGGCGGTGTTGCTGACTTGCTGGAAGATCACCGATGTGCGGAATCCAGTGACCTCCCGGCGCTTGCTGAGTCGGTCGGTGAGGAAAGAGTGCAGGCTGTCAAGATCTTGAACGGCGACGTGGAGGACGAAGTCGTCGCCTCCGGAAAGCACAAATACGCTGAGGACCTGGGGAAGTCCGCCGGCGAAGTCCTGGAAGGCGTCGATGACGCTGCGGCTCAGCGGGCGAATCTGAACCGACACCAGGGCCTGGACCCGGCGGTTGAGCGCGGCGGGGTCGATATCCGCGTGGTAGCCGCGGATGACGCCTCGCCGGGTAAGCGCGCGGACGCGTTCCAGGCAGGTCGAGGGTGCCACGCCGAGCTTTCGGGCGAGCTCCCGGTTGGACTGCCGCGCATCTGTTTGGAGAAGCCGCACAATTTCCGAATCAAGTTCATCCACGACCAGGATGTTACTGGCTCTTCCGGTCAATCGTTCGGTAAACCCTCTCAGAGCACGGCAGATGCCGGGCAGAACGGTTACCGTCGACTGACTACGCGAGAAGGGAAAGCCCATGCTGGACCACGAAAAAATCCTCATCCGGCGGGGCCCGCGCTCAGATCTACCAGTGATCCTCGCCCTTCACTCCACGGCACTGGGCCCGGCCGCGGGAGGGCTCCGGCTCTGGCACTACCCCGATTGGCGCGATGGCCTTACCGACGCTCTTCGCCTGTCGGCCGCGATGACACTCAAGTTCGCGGTGGCCGGGCTGACCAGCGGCGGCGGAAAGACCGTCGTGGCCCTGCCACAAGGCACCCGGCTGGATTCGGCCCGGCGCCGGGACGTCATGTACGACGTCGCCGACATGATCGACTCGATGGACGGGAGCTACGCGGTCGGCCCGGATGTGGGGACGGCCCCAGCCGACATGGCGGTGATCGGGGAGGTCACCCCGCACGTGTTCTGCAAGCCGGAAGACCTGGGCGGAAGCGGCGACTCGTCCCCGCACACCGCGCAAGGGACGCTCGCCGCGCTGCGCGCCCTCAGCCGACGCCTGTACGGCGACGCGAACCTCGAAGGCCGCCGCATGGCACTGATCGGCCTGGGTCACGTCGGGGAACACCTCGCCCGTCTGCTGGCCGCCGAGGGAGTCGAACTAACCGTCACCGACATCGACACCTCCAAGATGGAGATCGCCGAGGATCTCGGCGCCGCCTGGCGCAGCCCCGACGAGATCGTCACCGCAGACGTCGACGTTCTGATCCCCGCCGCGCTCGGCGGCGTGCTGACCACGCAGGTCGTGGGGGATCTGCGCTGCCGTGCCGTGGTCGGGCCGGCGAACAACCAGCTGGCCACCCCCGAGGTCGCCGAACTGCTGCATCAGCGGAGCATTGTCTGGATCCCGGACTACGTGGCGAGTGCGGGTGGTGCCATCAACGCGATAACCACGGAGCTGTACGAATTCGGCGCCGACCAAGCCCGCGCCCGGGTCAACGCCATCGAAGGCACCGTTACCGCTCTCCTGGAGACCGCCGATGATCTCGGTGTAACCCCCGATCAAGCGGCACACGAGATGGCGCAGCGCCGTATCCGCGCGGCCGTTCCCGAAAGCCTCTCGCATCCGCACTGAGGCATGAAGCGCCTCCTGCCGGGGACTCTACGGTCATCGGTGTGCGCCGTGAGGCGTTGTGATTCGAGTCCGGGCGGGGCGCGGCGCGCCTTCGCTCTGCTCTACCCGCTCCATGCGCGTTCGAGCAGAGGTGAACTGCGAGGGGTGCGGCCGGATGGCTCCCGCAGTGGTCGTCCCGGGCGGCCGCACCGCCACTGAGCGCCGGGCCTGCTCCGCCGGCGCATCCTGCTCGTGCAGATCGCTGACCGTCACCAGTGTCACGTTCCTTCCGGCGGCGACGGGCGTCGTGGCAGCACCCGCGCAGATCGTCGAGCCGTTCATCGCCGTGTCGATCGTCGTCGTGGCGCTCGCCGACCTCCTCGGCCGCGGCGAAGGGATCCGGCAGGTGGCGCCTGCCGATCGTCTTCGCCGTGATCCGCTCGGCCGGACGGGGATACCGGAAAGCGGAGGCGGGCCATCCCCGTTTCATTCCCGGCGCCGACGCCGGACGGCTACGGCGGAAAAGCAACGCGGAATAAGCGCCGGAAAACCGATGGTTTCCCGGTGATTTCGGCGGGCCCGTCCGGCGGCGCGGGAGAATGGAAATACCGGAGTATTCCGAATTCCGGTGACGCGGGCCGGGTTCCCGGTGGAACGCCCATGTCGCAACCGCGCGGGGCGGAGAACCCGCGTCGCGGGACGGGGTGAGAGAGAATGCGAACGCCGTGCGCGTGGCGGGTTTCCGGTGAATCCCGTACGCGACGTCCCGTACGCGCTTGGCGCCATTCCCGCCGGCGGCGGAGCCGTCCCCGCCGCGATGGATTCCGCGGCCGAGCGGCGGCCGGCGAATCCCGGCGAATGGTCGTTCCTCTCGGCCTCCCGCGGAACGGACCGCCCGCGTCCGCGGGGCCGGGCCGCCGTCCCCGCGCAGGCGGAGCCACGCGGGGCTGACTGGTCGCTCCACCGGCGGCGGGACGGCCGCGGGCGTCCGGAAGGGCAGGTCCCGCCTCCGCGGCCCGGAGCCAACCGCCCGGCCGGGGAAACTCATAAAGCGCGCTAAACCCACCTGAAAACCAGGGAAATTCCATTAGCCCGGGGGGAACATTGACGGCCGCCGCACCTATGCCGGATTGGTCGGTCGCGCGATGTGCTCGGCAATCGGAAAGGCGCAGGTAGTGGCGGGCAGGTTGTGGCGGCGGCCGATCGCTGGCATCTTCCTGCCATTTCACCCTATTGACACCCCTGTAGCGCTCAGAGAGCATGCAGGAGATTTTCATTGGCTCCCAGCATGATCAGAAAGCCCTCCAGCCCCATGGAATGGGCACTCCGGGACAGTTGACCTTCCGCAACTTCCCGGACGATTATCGCGCCGTTTCCGGCGCGCTCGCAGAACGGGCGCGGACAGGGAGGTGCCGTGTTGTCGTGGATCTGCCCGCCGTATGGATCCGCCCGCCGTGTCCCGCCGTCGCCGCGGCGGTGACCACGCCCGCGCGAGTGCCGTCGACGAGAAAAACCACCAGCCAGTAACGCCGGCAACAAGGAGCTCAACGGTGAGCAACAAGAAGGAGGGTCTGGCGCCGGAACAACTGTCGCGGGGAACCGAGGACGCCGACGACGTGAGGCTTGCCGTCCACGGCGGCAGCCCCGTCCGGCGCACGCCTTGGCCGACCTACGACAAGGGGGCCGTCTTCGTCCACCCCGAGGACGAGGAGGCGGCGTTGCGCGCCATCCGCAGCCATCTCTATTTCCGCTACGACTACCGGGCCCAGCAGGAGACCGAGTGCGGCAAGTTCGAGGAGGAACTGTGCCGCTACTTCGGAAGCAGGCACGCGCTGGCGGTGTCGAGCGGCACCACCGCGCTCGCGCTCGCCATCATGGCGGCCGGGATCCCGCCGGGCTCCCTGATCGCCTGTCCCGGCTTCACCTTCGTCGCCACGCCCAGCGCCATCGTGCTCGCCGGATGCACGCCCCTCCTGGTGGAGGTGGACGAGAACCTGCACCTGGACCTGGAGGATCTCCGCCGCCGCTGGACGCCCGAGATCAAGGCGATCCTGGTGGTCCACATGCGCGGCTTCGCCGCCGACATGGAGGCGTTGACGCGCTTCGCCGCCGAGATGGGCGTCCCGGTGTTCGAGGACGCCGTCCCCGCCCTCGGCGCCGAGCTGAACGGCCGCAAGCTCGGGACCTTCGGCCTCGCGGGCGCCTTCAGCACCCAGTCGGACAAGTCGCTCAACTGTGGCGAAGGCGGTTTCCTGGTCACGGACGACAGCGTGCTGTTCGCCCGCGCCGTCGTGCTCTCCGGCGCCTACGAGGGGCGCTTCCGCCGGCACTTCCCGGACGGGGACCCGCCGATCGCCACCGACCTCGACCTGCCGCTGCTCAGCTTCCGCATGGACGAGATCCGCGCGGCCCTGCTCCGTGCCGAGATGGAGCGGCTCCCGATCCGCCTGGAACGCTTCCGGAGCAACTACGCCTACGTGGCCGCGGCGCTCTCGGACCTCACCGGGATCGCGATCCGGCAGCCGGTGGCACCCGGCGCCTACCTCGGTGAGGCGTTCATCTTCCGCGTCCCGGGCGGGGACGCGAAATGGTTCGCCCGCGCGCTCTGCTGCGAGGGCATCGACGCGCGCAACCTCGGCTCCGACGAGGACGAGAACGTGCGGGTCTTCTGGAACTGGCGGTTCATGTTCGCCACCGAGGACGTCACGGAGATCAAGGCGCTGCTCCCGGACACCACGCGGTACCTGGAGCAGGCGGTCGACATCCCCCTGTCCTCCAGCCTTTCGACGGAGGACTGCGACCATCTGATCACGGCGGTCCGCAAGGTGGCGGGCGCCGCCGGACCGCGCCGGAGCCCGCCGGAGCCGCCGCAGGTCGCTTCCGGCAACGACCGCAGGTACGCGCTCGGCGGCCGGGGCGCCGGCCTCCTGCACGGCCCGGCGCCGGCCGCGGAGGCCGCCGACACCGTCCGGGTCAGGCAGCAGCGATGAGCGCACCCGCGGGGAAGAGCGCGATCCCACGCCGCGCCCTCGTCGGGATCTTCGGGGGGCTCTTCTGCGGTTACGTGGGCCTCACCGCGGCGATCCCGGTACTGCCGGGCTTCGTCCGGGAAAGCTACGGCGCCACCGACTTCGCCGTCGGCCTGGTGGTCATGGCGACGGCGCTCACGGCGTTGCTCGTCCGGCCCGTCTCCGGCCACCTGGCGGACCGGTACGGGCACCGCCTCATCATGCAGACGGGCGCGCTGATCGTCGCCGCCGGCGGCGCGCTCTACTTCCTGCCGCTCGGCCTGACCGGCCTCGTCGCCCTCCGCCTGCTGCTCGGCGTCGGCGAGGCGTCGCTCTTCACCGCGGGCGCGGTGTGGACCGTGTCGCTCGCGCCGCACAACCGCCGCGGACAGCTGATCGGGCTCTACGGCGTCAGCATGTGGGGCGGGATCTCGGTGGGGACCTTCCTGGGCGCGACGCTGCTGCCCTTCGGCTACGGCGCGGTGTGGGGCTTCAGCGTCGCCGCCGCGCTCGCCGGTCTCGTACTGATCAGCGTGGCCCCCGTGCTCCCGCGCGCCGGGCAGCCGAGCGGCGGGCACGGCCTGCTCGTACGCCCGGCGCTGCTGCCGGGGGCGGCGCTCGCGCTCGCCTCCGCCGGATACGCCGGCCTCGCCGCCTTCGTCGTCCTCCACCTGCAGACCCGCGGCATCGACTCGGGCGTCGTCGTGCTCAGCGGCTTCAGCGCCGTCTACGGCGGCACGCGGCTGCTCATCGGCCACCTGCCGGATCGGCTCGGGCCGCGCCGGGTGGTCACCTGGTCCGGCCTCGGCGAGGCCGCCGGCCTTCTGATCATCGCCCTGGCGCCGAACCTCCCGGTCGCCCTGGTCGGCAGCCTGATCATGGGGGTCGGGTTCTCACTGCTGCACCCGTCGCTCGCCCTGATGGTGATGGACCGCACCGACGGCGCGCAGCAGGGAGCCGCGATCGGCGCCTACACCTCCTTCTGGGATCTGGGCCTGAGCATCTGGGGGCCGTTGATCGGAGCGGTCGCGGCCGGTCTCGGCTACCCCGCAGTGTTCGTCGCCGGCGCCGCCTGCGCGGCGGCGGCCGTGGCCGTGGCGCTCTGCGTCCGCCAGCCGGACGCGCAGTCGGCGACCGTGAGTTGAGTTGGGAGCACGCCATGGACGACGCATCGCCGCTCAAGATCCTCTGCATCACCGGCTGGTGCCGCAGCGGCAGCACCATCATCGGCAACGTCCTCAACGAGATCCCGGGGTTCTTCCACGTCGGGGAGCTGCACTTCCTGTGGAAGAACGCCGCGGGCAAGGGCGCGAACAACCTGTGCGGCTGCGGCGAGGCGCTGACCCGGTGCCCCGTCTGGTCGGAGATCCTCCCGATCGGCCGGCCCGCCGGGGTCTCGGCGGAGGAGCACGCCGACGCCGTCATACGCCGCCAGCTGGCCTGCGTCCGGACGCGGCACACCTGGCGCGTGCTCGACCGGGGGCTGCACTGCGACGAGATCCGCGAGCACGCCGCCCTGATGACGCGGACCTACCACGCCATCGCCGCGCGGATGGGCGCGCGCGTGATCGTGGACACGACGAAGATCCCGGGCGAGGCGGCCCTGCTGCCGCGTCTGGAAGGGGTGACGCCCTACTACGTCCATCTCGTGCGCGACCCCCGGGCGGTCGCCCAGTCGTGGAGCCGGCCCAAGGACTACTGCTACGTCATGCCGTCCAGGACGAGCACGGCCTACTGGCACGGCTTCAACCTGGCCTCGCAGGCCATCGTCCGGCGCTATCCGGAGCGCTCGCTCTTCCTGCGCTACGAGGAGTTCATCGCCGACCCGGCCGGCACGATCGACAGGCTGATGCGGCTCTGCGGCGCCGACCCCGCCGCGAACCCGATGCGGGGCCGGACGGTCGAGCTCCACACCAACCACACGGTCACCGGGAATCCGGATCGCTTCGCCACCGGCGTCACCACCATCCGGGACCGGGACGACTCCTGGAGGACGGCTCTTCCGGTGCCCGCCAGGCTGGCGGCGGTGACGCTGTCCTGGCCGCTCTTCCGGCGCTACGGCTACCGGCCCGGCGGCACGCTCCGCACCGGTTCGCGGCGGACCCGAGCCGCGGTGCCGTCGACCAAAGATCAGTAGAACCCGGGCGGCAAGGAGAGAACGGTTGGATCTGGGGCTCAGGAACAAGGTGGCGCTCGTCGCCGGCGGCTCGAGCGGCCTCGGCCTGGCCGCCGCCAGGGAACTGGCCGCGGAGGGCGCGCATGTCGCGATCGGCGCGCGCGACCCGGAACGGCTCGCGACGGCCGAACGCGGCCTCAAGGAGGTGGCGCGCGGCCGCGTCCACACCACGAGCGTCGACATCACCGACCGGGCGGCGACGCGCCGCTGGGTCGACGAGGTCGCCGCCGACTTCGGTGCGCTCCATGTCGTCCTCGTCAGCGGCGGCAGCCCGCCGACCGGCACGGCCTCGCAGTTCGAGCCGGCGGAGTACCGGGCGGCCGTCGACGGGGTGCTCCTCCCGGCGGTGGATCTGGCCCTCGCGGCGCTGCCGCACCTCAGGGCCGCGCGATGGGGCCGGCTGCTCTTCGTGGCCTCGGAGACGGCGAGCGTCCCCGTCCCCCAGCTGGCGCTCTCCGGCGTGACGCGCGCCGCCATCGTGCGTTTCGCCCAGTCCCTCGCCGCGGAACTCGGCCGTGACGGCATCACCGTCAACGTGCTGGCGCCCGGCACGACCCGTACCCCCCTGGTGGAGCGGGCGGCCGTGAAGCTGGCCGGGGGCGGAGACCCCGAAGCCCAGCTGAACGCCATGGGCGGGCACAGCGCCGTGGGCCGCATCGCCCGCCCGGACGAGTTCGCCGCCGTCGCGGCCTTTCTCGCAAGCGAACGGGCCTCCTTCGTCACCGGCGGGGTTCACCTGATCGACGGCGGCGCCGGCGTGATGGGGCCGGAACCGCCGCACCTCACGGCCGCGCGCAAGGACACCTACACGTGACAACCGCGGCGATCCCCGACGGAGGATCCCCGAGAGACAAGGAAGGAAGCTGCGATGCCGACGACCGGCCACGCCTACACCGAGAGAGACGTCGGAGACTTCTTCGACCAGACCCTCCAGACGTACCTGAGTTTCTGGGACGGTGACGGCGTCCTGCACACCGGCTACTTCACGGGCGAAGCCGACGACGACTACCTCGCGGCCGCCGAGCGCACGTCCGACATCCTGGCGGCGGAAGCGAAGATCGGCGACTCGTCCCGGGTGCTCGACGTGGGCTGCGGCTGCGGCAACTTCCTGATCTATCTCGCCAAGCGGTTCGGCTGCCGCGGCGAGGGGCTCGACCTGAGCAACGAGCGCATCAAGTTCGCCCGGGAGAAACTCGCCGAGGAGAACCGGAGCGGCCGGCTCGACATCGAGTTCCGCCACGGTTCGGCGACGCGGATGCCCTACGGGCCCGGCACCTTCAGCCACGTCGTCAGCCAGGACGCCCTCTGCCTCGTGCCGGACAAGCCGCGCAGCCACGCGGAGATCCATCGCGTCCTCGAACCCGGGGGCGTCTTCGCCTTCTCCGACTTCCTCCAGCCCAAGAAGGAGATCGGCGAGCGCGCCCGCAGGCACGTCTACGACCGGGTGAGGTGGAACGGCGGCTACTCGCTCGTCGGATACCAGTCGGCACTGGAACGGGCCGGGTTCGAGATCATCCTCGCCCGCAACCTCGAAAGCCACATCAGGCAGACCTACCAGGTGCTGGGGAAGACGGCGCGGGAACGCGCCGAGACGACCTCGGACCCCGCGGCCCGCGACTGGATGCTGGCCTTCTCCACGTCCTGCGCGGAGATCCAGACCGCCATCGACGACGGGGAGTTCGGCTGGGGAATCTTCGTCGCCCGCAAGCGGGACAGCGTCACGCCGTAACGTCGAACTCACGAGCGAGGAGCCATGCAGCGGATAGATGGCATGAAGCGGACGATGGCGGACGTCGTCGCCCAGCGGAAGAAGGAGATGTCGCCGGGCCGGATGTTCGTCGAGGCCTGCGCCGCCAAGGGACTCGACGCCTCCGTCGAGTACGACGTGACGATCACCGACTCGTTGACGAGCTCGCGCCGGAAGCCGCGCTATCCGGCGCGCAACATGCTCAAGGTCGTCGACCTCTCCAGGGACCCGAGGCGGTACTACTGGCACGAGAGCCCGCCGCGGCCGGGCGATCCCGAGGTGAACGGCGCCGACATGCGGCGTGAGGCGGCGAGCCGCTTCCACAGGTCGCCGATCCCGGAGCTCCTTCCCACCACCGCGTGGGTCCAGGTCCCGCCGGACCTGTGGGACGACCCCGAGACCTTCGAGTCCTTCATCAACTACCGGCTGATCGTCCGCCTCGGCACGGCCGAGAACCACACGATCATCCGGGGCGAGGGCGGGCTGCTGAACATCCCGGGGATCGCCCGCATGACGTCGAAGGGGCCGTTCGGCTCGACGATCCTCGCGGCGTGCAACGAGGCGGAGCAGATGGGCGGCACGGCCGACGGTCTCATCATCAACCCCGTCGACTACTACAGGTTCATGGGGGACGGCCGCCTGATGGACGACCTCGAACAGAACGGCGTCTTCATCGTGCGGACGCGCCTGGTCGACCCCGGGACCGCCATCGTCGGTGACTTCGGGCACGGCGCGATGCTGTTCGACGCGGGACGCTCGGTGATCCGTTTCGCCGAGCCGCCCCCGGGCACCTTCGCCGAGCCCGGCATCGCGCTCATGGCCGAGATCTACGAGCGGGTCGTGATCAACCTTCCGACGAATTTCTTCATCGTGAGCCTGTAGCGGAGAACCCATGCCGACGATGCCCCCTCCCGACACTGCGCCCACGCGGCACGATCCTGACGTCCTCGTCATCGGCGGCGGCATCGTCGGCCTGTTCTGCGCCTACCATCTGCGCCGCCGCGGCGGCAGCGTGACCGTGGTGGAACGCGGGGCGGTCGGCGGCCCGGCGTCCTGCTCCTACGGGAACACCGGCTTCGTCGGCACGCAGGGCGCGACCCCGCTCGCCGAGCCCGGCGTGCCGGCCCAGGGGCTGCGCTGGCTGCTGAACCCGGAAAGTCCCTTCTACATCAAGCCGCGCTGGGATCCCGGACTGCTGCGCTGGCTCTGGCACTTCCGCCGCGCCTGCAACGACCGGGACGCGAAGGCCGGGTTCCGCGTGCTGGTCGACATGAAGAAACGGAGCCTTGAGATCCTGCGCGAGCTCTGCGCGTCGGACGACCTCGCCTCCACCTTCACGGCCCAGGGCATGGTGCTCGCGTTCAGGACGCCGCAGGGATTCGAGAAGGCCTGCCGGTCCGTGCCCGAAGCGGTCGCGAACGGCGTACCGCTGCGTGCCCTCGACCCGGGGGAACTGCGCGACCTCGAACCGGACGCCGAGTTCGACGTCCACGGCGCCCTGTACAACGAGGAGGGCGCCTACCTGAAGGTTCCCGACTTCGTCCTCGAGTTCGCCCGGGTGCTCGAAGGCATGGGGGTCGAGATCCACGCGCAGACCGAGGTCGTCGGCTTCGAGACCGCGGGGCGCGAGGTCAGCCGGGTGAGGACGACACGGGGGGATTTCCACCCCCGCGAGATAGTCATCGCCGCCGGCACCTGGTCGGCGGAGTGCGCCCGCAAGCTGGGCGTCGGGTTCATGCTCCAGCCCGCCAAGGGCTACAGCGTCACCGTCAAGGCGCCGCGCAACGCGCCGCGGCGGCCGGTCCTGCTGGGGGAGGGGAAGGTCGCGCTCACGCCGCTCGGCGACCGCCTCCGTTTCGGCGGAACCCTGGAGCTGTCGGGCCTGGACGGCACGATTTCCCGCCGGCGCGTGGACGGCATCCTGCGGACCGTCCGGGCCTATCTCCCGAGGATGGAGAGCACCGAGACCGTCGAGACCTGGAGCGGTTTCCGCCCCTGCACGCCGGACGGCATCCCTCTCGTGGGACGCGCGGAGCCCTACCGCAACCTTTCCGTCGCGTGCGGCCACGGCCATATCGGCATGGGCCTCGCCCCGGCCGGCGGCAAGCTGATCGCCCAGATCATCGCCGGTGAGCGACCCGACATGGATCCCGCGCCGTTCCGCGTCGGCCGCCACGGCGGGTGGGCGCCGCGCCGGCTCCGGCGGTGAGGCGCGGGACCGCGGCAGGCGCGGGCAGCGGTCGTGGGGTGAGCCGCGGCCGTGGGACGGGCCGCGGTTGTGCGGTGAGCCACGGTCGTGGGATGGGCAGCGGTCGTGGGGCGAGTCGCGGTCGAGAGACGACGGGAAAACCCGGCGGGAGAGGATGACCATGGCAAGCGGAGCGGAGGCGAAGAGCGACGTCGTGATCGGCGTCCTCTGCCTCGACACCTCGTTCACCAAGATTCCAGGGCATATCCGTAACCGGACCACCTTCGACTTCCCCGTCGCCTACAAGGTGGTGGAGGGCGCGACGGCGGAGCGCGTGGTGAGCCAGGCCGATCCGCGCCTGCTCGATCCGTTCATCCGCGCGGCCCGGGAGCTCGAAGCGGAGGGTGTCGCGGCGATCACCGGCGCCTGCGGTTTCCTCGTCATCTTCCAGCGGCAGCTGGCCGATGCGGTCACGGTGCCGCTCTACGCCTCAAGCCTGATCCAGCTGCCCATGGTCCACCGTATGATCCGCTCGGACCAGAAGGTCGGGCTGCTGGTCGCCAGGGAGCCCGCCCTCACCCGGCGCCATCTTGCGGCGATCGGCGGCGCGGACGTCCCGGTCTGCATCGCCGGCATGGAGGAGCAGCCGGAGTTCCGCGAGGTCATGCTTGAGGGACGGCGCGACGAGCTCGACGCCGACCGCCTGGAGCGCGAGGTGCTGGGCCGGGCCGAGCAGCTGGCACTGGACAATCCAGATATGGGGGCACTCGTCATCGAATGCACTGACCTGGTGCCCTTCGCGCACGCGATTCAGGCGCGGATCGGCGTGCCCGTCTTCGACATCGTGACGCTCACCGAGATGGTGTACCGGAGCTTGACACGCCGCCCCTTCGGGGGCCATGGCGCGGCCCGGTGCCACGGATCCGGATCGTAGACCGTCCTGAAACACCCTGTGAGGACCTTGGACTCCCGAACCGATCGGCAGGACCCCGGGAAGTCTCTCGGGGTCCTTCGGCATCGATCCGGGGACGGCAGCGGTGACCGCGCACCCACTCGTGATCGCCATCCGTGAGTTCTCCTCGGATGACGGCGCAGGCAGGAAAGACGGTGCCGGCAGGTCGCGTTGCCGCACCACGAGATATCCGGCTCCGAGGACAAGGAGATATCCCGGCGTGAACGGCGACGACGCCCGCAAGATCGAGCGTGAAAGCACCCCCGACACCTGTCCGATCAGCCGTGCGGGTGACGGCACCTGGCAGATCCGCGGCTACGAGCAGGCCCGCGCCGTGCTGCGCAGCGACGGCACCGTCCAGGCCGGACTGGGGATCGAGACCGTGGAGAAACTGCCCGCCAGGATCCGCCGTCCCGTCCTCTACCGCGACGGGCCCGAGCACCGCGAGCACCGGCGGCAGACCGCGCGATACTTCACGCCCCGCCGGGTGAACGAGCGGTACCGCGACCTGATGGCGGAAATCGCCGACAACCAGCTCGCGAGGCTGCGAACGGCGGGTGAGGCGCAGCTGTCCGAGCTGAGCTTCGGCATGGCCATCGGGGTGGCGAGCGCGGTCATCGGCCTCACCGAGAGCAGGCCGGGGATCCGGCGCCGGCTGGAACGCTTCTTCCCGGAGAAGTTCGGCAAGCCCGGACTGACGAGTCCGCACGGGATCTACTGGCTGGTGCGGCAGAACACCAACTGGCTCCGTATCTACCTCGCCGACGTACGTCCGGCGATCCGCGCCCACCGCCGGGAACCCCGCGACGACCTCATCTCGCATCTGCTCGCCGAAGGGTGTTCGGCCGCCGAGATCCTCGGTGAATGCCTGACGTTCGCCGCCGCAGGCATGATCACCACGCGTGAGTTCATCTGCGTCGCGGCGTGGCACCTGTTCACCGATGACGCGCTGCGGGAGCGGTACCGTACGGCGGACGAACCCGGGCGCCTCGCCGTCCTCCATGAGATCCTGCGGCTCGAACCCGTGGTGGCGCGGCTGCGGCGGCGTACCATGACCGCGCTCGAACTCACCGGTGCCGACGGGCCGGTCACGGTGCCCGCGGGCACGCTGATCGACGTGTTCGTCGACGCGGCGAACACGGACCCGCGGGCGGTGGGTTCCGACCCGCTCTCGGTGCGCCCCGGTCGTGACATCGAGGGGGGAACCGGCACGGCGGCGCTGTCCTTCGGCGACGGTCCTCACCGGTGCCCCGGGGCGGGCATCGCGATTCTCGAAACCGACGTCTTCCTCAGCCGGCTCTTCGCGATGGAGGGCGTCCGGATGGCGACGACGCCGCGCGTCACCTTCAAGGACGAGATCGGCGGATACGAGATCCGCGGGCTGACCGTCACGACCGGCCGCCCGTAGCGCCCGTGCGGGGCGGCGCCGGCCGGTGGCGTAGGCTTCCAGATCCTGACGGAGATCGCCCGCGGTGTGCCCGGGCGGGGGTGGCCGTCCGGTCGTTCACCGCCGTGGCGTTTGCGGTACGGCCATCGGGCGCCGGAGGAGGAGATACCGATGTCTGATCTGGCGCCGTGGCCGTTCGGGCTGCCGGTCGTGCAGGCTCCGATGGCCGGTGGGGCGTCCACCCCCGAACTGGCCGCCGCCGTGTCCGAAGCCGGCGGTCTGGGGTTTCTCGCGGCCGGCTACAAGACGGCCGCGCAGATGCGGCAGGAGATCGAGCGGACGCGTGAGCTCACGTCCCGTCCGTTCGGGGTGAACGTGTTCATGCCTACGGCCGACGAGGTCGATCAGGCTGAGATCGACGCCTATGCGCGGGTCATCGAGGGGGAGGCGCAGCGGCTGGGCGTGACGTTGGGAGTCCCGCGCGGGGGAGATGACGATTTCGCGGCCAAGGTCGCGGATCTGCTGGCGGATCCGCCCGCGGTGGTGGGGTTCACGTTCGGTTGCCCGGAGGACGGGCTGATCCGGGCGTTCCGCCGCAAGGGGACCGCTGTGGTGGTCACGGTGACGTCGGCGGCCGAGGCGCGGCTGGCTTCCGCGGCCGACGCGCTGTGCGTCCAGGGGGAGGAGGCGGGTGGCCATCGAGGGTCGTTCGCCAACGCGGACGCCGAGGCAATGGACCTGGGGCGCCTGCTGTCCCGGGTACGGGAGGTGTCACGGCTTCCCCTCATCGCGGCCGGCGGTGTCGCCTCGGCCGCCGACGTCTCCCGGGTCCTGTCCGCGGGAGCGGTCGCGGCCGTGGCGGGCACCGCTTTCCTGCTCTGTCCGGAGAGCGGCACCGGCGTGGCCCACCGCGCGGCGCTGACCGATCCCCGCTTCACCCGCACCGCCGTGACCAGGGCCTTCACCGGACGTCCGGCGCGCGGCCTGGTCAACCGGTTCATGGCGGAGTACTCCGGCCGGGCGCCTGCGGCCTATCCGCAGGTCCACCACCTGACGGCGCCGCTGCGGCGCGCCGCAGCGGCGCGAGGGGACGCAGAGACGCTGCACCTGTGGGCCGGGACCTCCTGGAACCGGGCACGGAACGCGCCGGCGGCGGACGTCACCGCGAGCCTGGCCGCGATCTGAAAACGGTCAAAGCCGGGTTCGTTGTGGCAATTTGTGCTATTTCCCCTTGAGTAGGAACAAATCATAGAGCGGTCTCACGTGCCACAAACGTGGACCCGGCCGTGGCCGACGCGAGGTCTGCGGCATGGGTGCCGGCCTGGTCATTCACGCCATCGCACACGAAAAGTCACGCCAGTTCACGGTTGTGGCCTCCCTGGCGTGACTTCTCGTGCGGATGCTCGTCAACCTCCTGCTGCCCCGGAGCCGTCGTAGTTCACCCCGAGGGTTTACTCGCGCGGTTCGCTCACCACCCGAGCCACGCGGGACTCGTAGCCTCCCGGCGCGATCGCCGCAAGAGTCCCCGCCGCTCCAAGCCCGTTGCGCCGCACGCAAAAGGCCGCCGTTCTCGCGTCGAGACGGGAGAGGTCAGGCACTCACCCCTTCGCTCAGCAGGCTACGAAGGAGACCTTGAACGAGCCCACCAGCGTCCCCCACTGGCCGGGAGGCTGACCGCACCCGGACCAGCTCTGCCCGACAAGCTGCTGCCCGTCGTAGTAGCTGATGACGGTGAGGTTGGCGCCACCCACCGGGGGAGGGGGAATAGCATGAGCAGGAGCCGAGCCGAGGGCGAGCGCACCGGCGGCCAACGCCGCCGCGAAAATCACACGCTTGATCCTCATGAAGATCCCTCCAGATCAACTGGTTTTTCGGGCAGAGCGAACGCCGAGGCTATTTGCGTGAACCTGGCGTCGCGGTATCCGCCTTTGGTGAACGCTGCCGGCAGCAGTCGGTGCTTGCTATGCATCAACAAGGTTAGGGAACCGACTTGTGGATTGCTTGAAAGAAGAAGTGGGCCGCTGCGATGCAACTTGAGCGAGTCTTTCGGCTCACTGGGCGGCAGTTGCCCGCCCAAGGACCTGCGTAACCTCATCGCACAAGGCCGAGACCGCGGGGCCGGCACCGCCCTGGAACCTCCGGCCCAGGCCGGCGCGATGATACTGCTGCTGCCTGCCCGCCACTTGGCGCCGAGTCCGGCTTCTGCTTCGTGGGTGGGGGTGGAAGCCGGGTTCGGCGCAGGCGGTTACTTCGATTCCAGTCGTCCCAGCGGGTGGGAATCACCGGCGAGGGCGGCCTGCGCCGTTTCCCAGTCGGTGTGGTCGGTGCCGGTGACGTGGCGCAGGTAGGCGAGGGTAACCTGCTGGACGAGGGCGACGCGGCCGGGATTTTCGTCGGTGGTCTCTGCCGCCTCGTAGCCGGAGATGCCGCCGAGGGAGTGCTGGCCGCCGTAGACCGTCAGCAGGCTCTTGTCACCGCGGCTGAGGGTGTACGGGTCGGTCATCCAGGACGGTCCCCGGGTGGAGAGCGGGAGTTCGTCCTTGTCGCCGGCGACGACGAGTCCGGGTGCGGTGATATGGGAGAAGTCCTGGTCGCGCAGCCAGGGAGCGTTCTCGTGGGCGAAGGGGGTCAGTTCGTCGCCGCCCTTGCCGGCTGTGGCCAGCTGGATGCTGGCCATGACCCGGGGGTCGGACATGTCCTGCGCGGTTCCGGTCTTCGGGTCCATGACGCGCAGACCCACGAGAATGCCTGCGGTCTGGCCGCCGAAGGAGTGCCCGGCTGCGACGATGCGACTGTGGTCCACCCGGGCGGCCAGGCCGGGCACGGACGCCTCCAGGGTGTCGAGTTCGTCGAGGATCCGCTTCATGTCCTGCACGCGGTAGCGCCACATGTGGGGCTTGCGGGGATCGTCCGCGGCGACGGTGAGACGCCTGGAGTCGAGGTGAGTGGCCTGGATCACCACGAAGCCGTGGGAGGCCCAGTGGTCGACCAGCGGTGCGTAGCCGTCCAGGTTCGAGCCGAATCCGTGCGCGAACAGCACGATCGGCAGATCGGTGCCGGTGACCGGTGCGGAGACGCGTACGTGCAGGTCCTCGCCGCGCCGCGGTGCGGGCAGTACGACCGGTTTGACCGACACGGTCGGGGTGGACGCGGGGCCGGTGAGGCCGGTCGTCTTGTACGTGATCATGCGTGTGCTTCTTCCGGGCGTGGTGCGTGTGGTGGGGGCGGGCTGTCTTGAGGTGGAGGATGCGTTTCGCGCGCCCCTCTCGTTCCAGCCCTTGTGCGTCAGGAGACGAACCGGGAGAAAGTCCCCGGTGAGGCGCACGTCGGTTACGCTAAAACCTGACGTTGACGTCAGAGGCAAGTCGCGTGACGGATGTCACACGGGAGACGAGATGCGCATCGGAGAACTCGCCGCCCGGACCGGCGTCAGTGTCCGGGCCCTGCGCTACTACGAGGAGCAGAATCTGCTCAGCGCCGAGCGCACCCCCGGCGGTCAGCGCCACTACCCCGAGAGCGCGGTCGACCGGGTCCAGCTGATCCGGCAGCTGTACGCCGCCGGGCTGTCCAGCAGGACGATCGTCGAGCTCATGCCGTGCGTCATCGACGGCCGCGCCACTCCCGCCCTGCTCAAGCGGTTGACGGCGGAGCGCGAGCATGTCGACCAGCGCATCACCGATCTCACGCACGCCCGGGACCGGCTCGACTCGGTCATCACCGCCGCCACTGGCAACATGCTCACCGGCGCTTCCTGCCGGCAGGAAACCACCTAGAGTCGCAGACGACACGCGCGACGAACTGGTCCGCGCCCAACAGGACATCGAGGAAGCCCACCGCCGCGACGGCGCCTTCGCCGCCATCTCCCACTCCGCCCAGTCGGCCCGCATCGACGTCACCGACCGCGAAAGTCCGATCCCGGCGACAAACCCAACCGATAGCTCGGGCTGATACCGCACGCGTTCGAGCCGACGTTCGATCAGGACGGTGAGCTCGTCGATGCCGTGGACGACGGAGTCGAGCGGCGCGGTGCGCGGGCGGACCGGATCCCCCCGGCCGTGAACATGAGCGTGCCGCCGGAAACCAAAGAAATCGGTGCCGCAGCCCGAACGGAGACCGGGATCGGGTGAAGCAATATCTCTGCAAGGACTGCTGGATGTCGCTGCGGCGGATCCGCTCCGGGCGGGTCGGGTGTGGTTCCATTCCCTCGAATCCACCGGGTGAACAGTGTGCGGGCCTGGCCCCGGCATGCATACGACGTCCGGCGGATACAGGAGTTTTCAGCCGAAAAATAAGGAGATCACCTATGTCCATGAAATCATTGCGTTGCCTGATCGCGGGTCTCGCGGCAAGTTCGGTAATGGCGGCTACGGCCCTTTCCGTCTCCACGCCCGCGTTCGCCTCCGGGGTGGAGGACACACGCCAGCTTGTCGTCACCGCGCTCGACTACAACAGCACGGGCTGGACATACTTGCAGGTCCCGTCCGCAGCCGACGTGCCCCTGTTCTACGAGCGGGGCTTTGACGACAGCACCTGGCAGACGGGCCAGAGCGGCTTCGGCACCGCGACCGGCTGCTCCTTCAACAACCCCACCAACGTGAAGACGCCGTGGGCCGTGAACACCGACATTCTGGTGCGCCACTGGTTCCACATCCCACGGGACGCTCAACAGGTCCGTATTCAGGGCACGGTGGACAACGACGCGCAGGTTTACCTGAACGGGCATCTCGTGCAGACCGCGAAGAGCGGCCACTGCAAAACCGGCGCGATCGACGTTGTCGTTCCGGCCGGCTATCTGGACTGTTGCAATCTGCTCGCCATCCGTGGGCACGACTATGGCGGGTCGACCTACCTGAACGTCCGGGTGACCTACGTAAAGCCCACCCAATCCTGACGCTCTGGAAATCGCCGTCCTCCATGCGGGGGTCCCGGTGGCAACGGCGCAGGAAACAACGGAAACGCAGGTCGGCGGTTCATCTCCCAGGCCGTTCCGGGGGCCCTGACAGGGGCTCCGACCTGCATATCCGTTGTGAATTCCGTCATTGTCACCGGGACCCCGGGCGTCAACGGCCGGATCATCGGCGGGCGGTGCCGAGGATGAGGAACGAGAGCGGGGTGCGGATCTCGGGGAGCAGGAAGCGTTCCAGCCGCTCGATGGTGAATCCGGCCTGCCCGATCGCCGTCACGGTGTCGCGGGCGGTGTGGCAGCCGCCGAACAGGCGCGGCCACACCGTGGCGTCCAGCAGGCGCTGGAGGCGGATCATCCCGGGTGAGTCGGCCCGGACGTGTTCGAGGAAGCGCAGCTCCCCTCCGGGCCTGAGCACCCGGCGCAGCTCCCGCAACGCCGACGCCTGGTCGGGGAGCGAGCACAGGACCAGCGACACCACCGCGGCGTCGAAGCTCGCGTCCTCCGCCGGCAGCCGGTCGGCGAGCCCGCCGACGACCTCGACGGGGACGAGGGCCCTGCGGGCGTTCTCCTGCGCGAGCCGGCGCAGGCGCGGCTCCGGTTCGACCGCGAGCACCCGGGCGACGGTCGGGGGGTAGTGGGCGAAGGTCAGCCCGTTGCCGGCGCCCACCTCGATCACTTTCCCGGAGAGCCCGGCCAGCAGCGCCTCGCGGCGCTCGGCCAGGCCCCCGCGTTCCAGTGCCTGGCTGATGCAGGCGTAGAACCGCGCGAAGATCGGATGGTTCACACCTGTTCTCGTCATGATCCCCTCCGCTCCCGTCGTCGGCCGGCCGGTCGCCTGCCCGGCTGGTCTTCTACCCGATTGGCGGAGGCACCATCACCGAAGCCGTTTCCCGGGAAGCGCGCGTCTCTTGTGATGCGAAGGCGTGCCTCCCGGAAAACGGCCTTGTCGTCGGTGGGTGGGTTCCGTCGCTCAGGAGAGGTCGTCGAAGCCGCCGTTCTTGATGCCGCCGATGAAAGCGGCCCACTCGTCGCGGCGGAACACGAGCGTGCCGCCTTCGCGGTCCTTGGTGTCGCGGACGGCGACGGCCTCGTTGACGAAGGCCACCTCGACGCAGCTCGGGCCGTCAGCGCTGAGGCTGCTCTTACGCCAGCGCGCACCGGAGAGGTCGGGCTGCTGCATCCTGCTTCCTTCCATTAGCGATCTTCGCGCAAGGACGCGAGTAGTGTGGTCGTTTCGGTGGGGCTGAGCGCTATCGCGCGAAGATGCTCGCAAATGTGGTTATACCGCTGGATATCCGCCCCTTCTTCAAGAAACAGGCCACCGGCCATGCTGTCAATGTGAATCACGTCGGGGTTGTCCGTGCCGAACTTCAGGACGATGAAGCTGCCTGGCATGCCGGGATGGGCTCCGGCGGAGAACGGGATGACCTGGAGGGTGATGTGCGGGCGCTGGGCCTGCTGGATGAGATGGGCAAGCTGGTCGCGCATGATCACATCGCTGCCGACCGTCCGTGACAGCGCGGCCTGATCCAGGATCGCCCACAGGCGGAGGGGTGTGTCGCCCTCCAGGAGTGCCTTTCGCTGCGTTCGGGCGTTGATACGTGTCTCGACTTCGTCGTCGGTGATGGTCGGTCGTACACCGCGAAACATCGCTCGTGTGTAGTTCTCCGTCTGAAGCAGGCCGGGGATGAACAAAGACTCGTAGTTGATGGCCTGCCGGGCCTCTGCTTCCAGGCCGATGTAGGCGCTGTACGGGCCGGGAAGCTCTGCTTCGAAGCCGTGCAGCCAGCCGCGCTGTTTGGCTTCCTTCTGCAACGTCACCAGGTCGGCGCGGTGGTCGCCGGTGACGCCGTAGACGTCGAGTAGGGCCATGAGCGTCCGGAGTTGCGGTTTGGCTTTGGCGGTCTCGATTCGGTAGAGCGTGACGATGTTGACGTTGGTCTTTTCAGCGACATCCTCCTGGGACAACCCGGCGGCTTGGCGGAGGCGGCGCAGTTCGAATGCCAGGCGGCGTAGGCGCACTGTGGGAGGTTGACGCCTGCTCGACGGCGTGGGTGCATTTCCACTCATTCCCTGCTCTCCCCACATCTTCGGCACCTCTCTGGACTATGTAGGAACAACGAATGTAGCCCTTGCGTTCACTTACCGTAACGGTGCATGCTCTGAGAGTCATCCTTCCAGGCAAGTTCGTTCCTGGAAGGCAAAGCGTGTGATTTCTCCAGACGGCCGGGCGGACGATCTTCCCTCCCGACGCGGTCCCCCCTGTCGGGTGCCCGTCCGGCCCAGCGGTACGACCGGCGGCAGTCCCCACAGCGCCTCCGGCCGTACCTCCCGTAGGACCGGCACCGTGCCCCCGCCCCCGCGGGGGAGAGCAGCGCCCCCGGCTGCGAGCGGTGCCGGTCCTGCGCTCGACGCGCCGACCAGGATCGAGGGAAAATGACCGGTGTCACCACCAGCAGGCACTACCTGGAACTCTCCGTCTTCCCGACCTCGCCCTACTACGCCCGCGTGCACGTCCGGCGCGTGCTGGAAGGCTGGCGACGGGACGACCTGGTCGAGACGGCCCAGCTCCTCGTCTCCGAGCTGGTCTCCAACGCGGTCAAGGCGCACACCTCGTCCTCCGCCGCCACGGAGACGGCGGCTCACGCGAGCCCGGACCACATCTGGATGGACCTGTACCGGACCGATGCGGCGGTCGTGCTGCGCGTCTGGGACGGCAGCCGCACCCCGCCCGTCCGCAGAACCCCTGATCCGGACGACGAGGGCGGGCGCGGCCTCTGCCTCGTCGACCTGCTCGCGAACGGTTGGGGTTACTACCGGCCGGTGTCCGGCGGGAAGATCGTGTGGTGCACGCTGGTGGCCCCACCGGTGCTCCCCGGGGAAGGAGCCGAACGATCGCCGCTGTGGGGTCGGCCCCCGGCCTGACAGGTCAATGCCGCGCGGTGGAAGGTGGAATCTTCGCCGGGATGGACCGGATCTCCTCTTCGAGCGCGTCGACGAGCGCCCTGGCCGCCTGGCGCAGGCGGGCGCGGCGGGCGCTCAGGTCTTCGGCGAACATCCTGGCCTTCGGCCCCACCCACACCGGCTGGCCGGTGAACTGACTGTGGGCGGGGTCGAGCGCGGCCTCCAGGATGGCAACCCGTGCCGTGACCTCCGCCAATGTCTGTTCCAACACCTGACGCCGCGGATTGGGCACCAGGTCCTCCGGATGAGGATTCATCCATCCCTCTTCGGATGCGGATACATCGGGCAGATTCATTGGACATTATTGAATCTATGGCACATCGGCCAGCCCTGGAGGAATTCATGGCATGTTCTGTACGGCGTGGCGTCATGGTTTGCGCGGTGGCGTTGCTGGCGGTGTCCGGATGTGCCGACAGCGGTCCTACGGCGGCGGAGGCCGGCGAGACTCTCAAATCGCACATCACCGAGTTGATGAAGGAACGCCATGCTTTGGATGTCCGGATCACTGATTCCGGTGGGCGTGATATTCCATGTGGTGAGGGCAGGGCCAAGCGGACCTTCGCCGCCGTTGGCAGGGACCCAGCAGAGAGTCGCGGAGGGGACAACCTCAATGATCTTCTGCTGGGTGCGCTCTCTCGTGTCGCCTTCTATCGAATTGCCGAAGACCGTGGCAACGCTCCCATCCGGCTTGCCAGTGACGATTACAAGACGGTGATCATTTTGGAGTCGCCGGGTAACGGTCGGTATGCGGTCAGAGGAGAAACGGAGTGCCTGCCGATCTCCTAAGTTAGCTGTCGAAGGCCAGGCCTCGTTCCCGTCCTCGCTTGTTGCGGCTTTCAAACCGGTCTGCCATGTCGTTGGACAATCTTCCTAGTGAAAGCTTGTCATCGCTGCCCATCCCGTTGGCGACCGTCCACTTCTCGAAGGCCTCAAGCCCCCGGTTGCCCTGCTTGATCAGTTCGGAGAACGGCTTGAGGTTGCCCTTGGCGTCGGTGATGGCCACGCCGGGCGGGCAGGCGGCCTGGAACTCGGCGGGTGTCACCTTCGGGGCGAAGCCGTTGGCCATGAGCAGTTGCGCGTAGGTGTGCTGGCGGCTGAGGGTCTCCGCCCTGTCACCCTTGTTCACCCGGTCCATTCGAGTCTCGTCCTCTGTGCCGAAGTTGTCCTCGGCGGAGAGGGAGGTGCTCAGCGCCAGCCAGGCGAATCCCACCGCCAGGGACGGCGAGAAAAGTGTGCCCCCCAGCCCGATGGAGGCGTCGCGGATGAACTTCACCACGTCCTTCTGCTGCTCGTCGAGCATGTCCAGGTTGCCCTGGACCTTCTCGACGGCGGCCAGTTCGAAGCCGCGCACGTTGCCCAGGGCGGTGAACACCCGGTCCAGGTGGTCGGTGTCCCCGGTGCGCCGGGCCGCCGCCGAGGCGTCGGCGATGAGTCGCTGGGAGAAGCGGCCCATTCCCTGGTCGAACGGGGCGAGGTTCCCGGCGGAGTCGGCGAAGGTCTTCAGGAAGCGGAGCGTGTCCCCCGGGCTCAGGGTGAACGCCGCCGTCGTGCCGAAGGCCGAGGTGAAAGGCCTCAGCGTGCTCGCTTCGGTCATGTTGGCGTCGCCGATGTTCGCACCCTCGGTGATCTCGGTGGCGTAGGCGCCGGCCAGTGTCGCCATGAAGGGCCTGGCTCCCGGCGCCACCTGCATCGGGGTGCCCGGTGAGTCCTCGGTGCCGTCGGTGTCTCTGAGGTCTCCCATGATGATCATGGTGTTGAAGGCGAACTTCGCGGCCTCGGGGCTGTGCGGGCCCTCCTCGTAGGCTCCGCCTCCGGCGGCGAGCATCCGGCCGAACTCCGCGCTGACGTCGAAGTCCATGCCCGGAGGCCGGTGAAAGGCGAGTTTTGGGGTTTCCGCGCGGTTGAGCTCGGTGAACAGGTCTCTGAGGTCTTCGCGTGACATGGCGTTGAACAGGCCCCGGGCCACGTCGGGGTTGTTCGCCAGGGCGGGCAGCAGCGGGACGAGATCGGTCTTCCAGCGCCGGGGGCGGGTGCCGTCGCCGTCGCCGACCGGCTTCCCCACCCTGCCCCGCGCTATCTCGGTGAGCCACGCGGTGGGGAACATGCCGTACCGGAGCAGGGACGCCAGCTCGCTCCCCGATGCCTTCTTGAGGTTGCCCGCCTTCCACGCCGAGCCGAGGAGGCCCGGCTGCCCGCCGACCGCCGTGGCCAGGGCGTTGCCGATGACCTTCCGGTGTTCGTCGGCCGCTTTCCTGTCGTACCTCTCCAGGCGGTTGATCATGGCGAGCATGCCCTCGGGGCCGAGGACCCGGAAGAACCCGGCGGTGAGATAGGGGTCCTTCTGCCCGTCGGCGAGCTTGCCGAGGATCCGGTCGTAGGCGGCGGTGGGCAGGCCGAGGGGAGAGGAGGGAAGACGGGTGAACGCGAAGGCGAGCTCGGTGCCTTTCCGCGCGTTGCCCGCCGGGGACTTCCCCGTCTTCTCGTCGTAGGGCAGCAGCCCCCACCTGACCGGGTCCTGGAGGCGGTCGTCGGTCCACGCCGAGGCCTGCCCCGGGAGGCCGGGCGCTCCTCCCAGCACGGGGAGGTCCTGGCTGATCGTCTGCAGGCGTTTGCGCAGTCCCGGGAGTTCGTCGCCGACCCAGCCGCCGATCTCCTTGATCGGCCGCAGCCCCACCGTCGACACCTCGGCCGCTGCGAGCAGCTGCCGGATCCGCTCGGACTGCTCGCCGATCACGTCGCGACCGCGTTCCAGCGCGGTGACGAAGCCTTTCATCAGGTCGAGGTCGATTCCGTTGAAGCCCGGCGACAACGGCCCTGTTCCCGGCGACATCGGCTCCACTATTCTCCTCACCCTATTTTGGCCTTTTTACCATAAACCCCTAATAGTCATATTAAGCAGGAGTGGTGGAAATCCATCCGGTATTGTGAGGCGCTTCCCTCCACCGGTAAGACCGGCGGTGCCGGGTCGCGTCGCGCCCGCCCGCCCGGCGGAGGGTGAGGGACCGCTGGGCGGCACGCACACGGTGCCGGCGCCCGGCACCCGGTCGAGCCGGTCGAACGCCGGCCGGGAGCCGATGCGCATGCTCGGCCCCACGATTTCGAGCCGGCTGTATGCGCGGTCATCCGGGTCCGGAACCCGTCGTCGAGGCCGTGGCGGTCCAGGGCGTACCGCCCGGCGTGCCCGGCGGCCGACCGGGTGAGCCAGGTGAGCCGGGTGAGCCGGGTGGGTCGATCGGCATCCCCTCGCTCACGTTCACGTGCCGGTCCACCATGGTGAGCAGCGCGCTCAGCGCCGCGCTCGGGCGTCGCGCCGCCGCGGTGGCGACGCTGAGCGACCAGCTCATCAGCCTGTCGGCCACCGGCAGGACGCGCACCTTGGGGTCGCCGTACGGCACGGCGAAGGTCGGCAGCAGCGCGACTCCCAGCCCGTGCCCCACGTACGCCGCGACGGTGGCGATGTCGGTCACGTCGATGGCGACCTGGCGTCGCAGGCCGATGGCGGCCAGCTCGCGATCCACGACGGCCCGGTTCCCGTATCCGACGGGCGTGTCGATGAACGGCTCGTCGGCCAGCGCCGCGAGCGTCACCTCCTCCTTCGCGGCGAGCCGGTGACCGGCCGGCAGCACCGCGACCATCGGTACCGTCGCCAGTTCCCGGATGCCGAGCCCGGCGGGAGGGCGGCCAGGCAGGGACAGGAAGGCGATGTCGAGCCGTCCTTCCAGCAGCGACTGCGCCAGCCCCGCCGAACCGCTGGGCGCGACGTGCAACCGGATGGTGACCGCGGGATGCTCGGCGTGGAACTGCCCGATCAGGCCGGGCATGTCGAGGATCGCGACCGACGTCATGGTGCCCATGCTCAGCGTGCCCCGCAGCCCGCCCCGGACCTGGCCGACCGCGTCGCGCGCCGCCTGCGCCGCCGCGAGCGTCGCCCGCGCCTCGGGCAGCAGGGCGGCGCCCGCGTCGGTGAGCGCCACCCGCTTGGAGTCGCGGTCGAACAGCTCGGCACCGAGTTCGCGTTCCAGCGCGCGAACGGCCGCCGACACGCCCGACTGCACGACGTGGAGCCGCTGCGCGGCGCGCGTGAAGTTCAGCTCCTCGGCGACCGCCAGGAAGTACTCCAGATGACGCAGTTCCATGCCGTCAATCATCTCAATCCGTGATTGGCTCCATCAATAACCATCGTTGGACACGATCGTTGCCCCGGGCGCACTCTGTTGAACGTTGAAAGACTCGCTGATCGGGGGCAGGTATGTCCGTGCAGACCGTACTTCCACGCGCTCGCGCCGTCCGGCCGGGCGTCCTCGGCCACGGAGCCGGGTTCTGGGTGATCGCGTTCGCGTTCGTGACCGCGACGGCGTTCTGTACCGTCCCCACCCCGCTGTGGGCCATCTACCAGCGTGAAGAGGGCTTCTCGACGTTCATGGTCACCGTCGCCTTCGCCGCCTACGCGCTGGGCGTCATCGTCAGCCTCTTCCTCGCCGGGCACGTCTCCGACCGGCTCGGCCGCCGCCGGATCCTGCTGCCCGCGATGCTCGTCGAGGTGGTCGCGGCCGTGGTGTTCCTGACCTCGAACTCCCTGGGCGTGGTCATCGTCGCCAGGGCCGTCTCCGGCCTCGGCATCGGCATGATCACCGCGACGGCCACCGCCCACCTCGCGGAACTGCACGCCACGGCGCGTCCCGGCGGCGGGCGCGACCGCGCGGACCTCGTGGCCGCCGCCGCGAACATGGGCGGGTTCGCCGTCGGCTCGCTCGTCTCCGGCCTGCTCGCCCAGTACGTGGACGATCCGCTGCGCACGCCGTACCTGGTGTTCCTGGTCCTGCTCGTGGTCGGCGCCGCCGGAGTCGCGTTGGTCCCCGAGACCGTGGAGCTCGCCGGGGAGCGTCCCGCCTACCGGCCCCAGCGGGTCTCGGTGCCCGCCGAGCACCGCCCGGCGTTCTTCGCCTCGGCGGTCGCCGCGCTCGCCGCCTTCGCCGTTCTCGGCCTGTTCACCTCGCTGGCGCCGAGCTTCGTCGCGGGCACCATGCACCACCCGTCACGCGCCCTGGCCGGCCTGGTGACCTTCCTGGTGTTCGGCGCGGCGGCGGGCGCGCAGGCACTGCTCCGCAGGGTCACCGTGCGCCGGCAGCTGGCCGCGGGCCTGATCCTGATGAGCGCGGGCCTCGCCGCCGTCAGCGCCGCCGTCTGGCTGCCCAGCCTGGCGTTGTTCCTGGCCGGTGGGGTCGCCGCGGGCGCGGGCGCGGGGGTGCTCTTCAAGGGGACGGTCTCCACCGTCGTGGGACTGGCCTCGCCCGACCGGCGCGGGGAGGCGCTGGCCGGGCTGTTCCTCGCCGGGTACGTCGGCCTGGCCGTCCCCATCCTCGGCCTGGGCGTCGCCACCCGGTACGTCGCCGACAGGATCGCGTTGCTCGGCCTCGCCGCCGCCCTCGTCGCGGTATGCGCCCTGGTGAGCCGTCGACTGCTGCGCCGGTGAACGAGATGGCGGGCGGGCCTACCCTCCACCGTCCGGGCCGGCGGGGTGAGGGCGGTGGAGTCCTGGAGATCCGTTCGGAGCCGATGCCCGAAGGCCGGTGTGAGGATGTCCGCGCCGACTGCTCCGATCGCACTTACCGATCTTCGAGTTGTCGTCGCTGCCGGTAGCTTTGCCGGGCACGGGCCTGGCGCTGTCGTCGTCCGGGGGCAACCCCGGGAGCCGGCGCGCTGTCTCCGGGCCGGCCCGCTAGAAGATCGAGATGTTGTGGCAGTGGTGGGCCAGGAACGAGCTCACCCCGGGGATCGCGGCCACGGCCGCGGGACCGGCGAGCAGGAGGGCCACCGCGGCCAGCCCGATCAGGCGCTCGCGGCGCCCGAGCGGGACCGCCGGGCTGAGCATGCGCCGGACCCGGGTGAGGGCGGTCTCCCCGCCCGCCCCCAGGGTGAACGCGGGCGCCCGCCCGGTGGCCAGGCGCACCAGCGCGGCGGCGATGTGCACGCGCGGGTGGCGGCGGGCCGCGACGTCGTCGGCCAGCAGCTCGACCAGCCGCGCGATCTCGCCCCGGGCCCGGGTGAACAGCGGCGGACCGGGAAAGGCACGCGCGAAGGTCTCGGCGGCGGCCAGGACGAGGTGGTGACGCCCGCGCAGGTGCGCCCGCTCGTGAGCCAGCACCGCGGCCACCTGCTCGGGGGCCAGAGAACGCAGCGCCGCGGTCGTGATCACCGCCCGGCCGTCACGGCCCGGCAGGCAGTAGGCCGCGGCCTCGTCGTGTTCGAGCACCACCGCGCCCAGCGTGCCGTCATGGCGGCCCAGCAGGGTGAGCATCTCGGCGTGCCGGCGCCTCGCCCGGCGGGCGCCGACCACGATGGCCGTCCCGCAGTAGGCGACCCTGCCCACGACCAGCGCGGCAGCGAGCAGGGCGGCGCGCGCACCGGGAGAGGACAGCACGTCCGCGCCGGAGAGCATGTCCGCGCACATCGCGAAGACCTCGGCCAGGCCGTGCCCGACCACGTCGGCCGGGATCGCGGCGGCGAGCGCCGCGAACAGCGGGGAGGCGACCACGGAGGCGCAGGCGGCCAGCCACACGGCGATCGCCAGGCGGGGCGCGCGCTCGGCCCAGGCACCCCGGTCCAGCACCCGGGGAAGTGCGACCACCGCGACCAGCGCGTACAGGACCAGCACGACGGCGGCCGTCATCGGCCGCCGCCCAGCGGATACACCCGCAGCGCCGCCTCCAGCGCCACCGCCTCCTCCGGG